>JAPLIP010000017.1 GCA_026389065.1 Candidatus Dependentiae bacterium | reverse complement strand
TTACGCAATATATGCTGATGATGGATTTTCAAGACTTGATGTTTCTTTTTGCACTGCATCAAAAAATTCTTTTGTTTGAGTAGTAAGAAGCGCAGAGCTTTCAGATGCGGTAGCCCCTAAGTAATCTTGCATATATAAATTTTGTATAACCCCGGTGAGTATAGCAAATAATGCTGACAGCGAATCACCATCTGACTTAAAATTAATATAAGCAGCTGGTGCAATTTTAATTATTTTTTCCTTTATTCCTACTTGCATGTAAGGAACTGCGCCAGTTCCTTTTTCAAGAATATTATTTTTGATTAAATAATTTAATACTTTTTGACTAGGAGTTGTCGCTACAGACTTTGCTACATTTGTTTTTGCGGCAGAAGGACCCGCTGATGGAGAAAGCCCGGATAGCAACATTGAAGATACAAAAAGTAAATTTTGAACAGAGTTAAAAGCATGCATTTCTCCTGAATCAATATCAGTTCCAAGCTGCTCAAAACTTGCATAATCTTTACATATCTGAGCAAATGAGATTTTAGTTAATTGATTTGTTGATGATGATTCATATGACAATCCATTACTTTTAACATAAAAATAAAGCTCAACACTTTGATTACAAGCTAAAAAGTAAGCATGTGTAACCTTATCTTGTATCTCTGCAGCCATTTTAGTATTTTTCATACTTGTATACTGCTTTTGAGACGCTAAAAATCTTTGCGCTGCGCTATAGTAATGAACTTGATTAAATCCTGGAAACATTGGTTCCTGAGAAGAAAACTTTAGACATTGCTCACCTCCCACAACAAACAAATTTACAATGTCTTGATTGATATTTGCAATTTGAACCGAGTCTAAAGTTGGATCAAGCTCTGAAGCCCACTGCAAATATGAACTATTTATGTCAAAAAGCAAATTGTTGTAAGCCGTTGATGTTGGATCTCCAACCAAGCATTGTTTTGCAAAATCAATACTTAATTTATACAGAGAAATATAGATTTGCTCTGCAATCTTAGCCTGCTGAGCCAGTCCTGCTTTTAAAAAATATGCTTGAGCGCTTTGATCTTGTGCTACTAAAAGAGACTGACTTTGAATAATTGCTTTTTTAAACTCTTCATAAAGTGTTGCAAAGTTTGCTGGCAATTGTTTTTCTGATGCACTACTTGCAGCTTTGTCAGATAAAACAGGAGACTTAATTGATGGTGATTTGCTCGATTTTTTAACATTTATAAAAGATAAAACCTCTTTCATAATTTTTTTGGCCTGATCTATTTTACTTTGTGCCGCACTAGAGTAAGCACAGGCCATATTTTCAATCATCGCATTTGATCCAACAGGATCATCTCCTGGAACATAAGTAGATCCATACAAAGAAATAAGAGCTGTTCCTTTTTCAAAAAGAGATCTTGCTCCTAAAAAATAATCAATTGCGCAAAGCCCAGAAGAATAAAGCGGAGTAACTGCAGGAATAGGCATTTTAACAAAAAGAGCTGTCATGGTAGTTGAACTCGTCATTTCAACAGAAGACACAATGTCTTGAGTAAAAGATTGCATATAATCATTTACCGTTGATAAAGCTTGAACAACAATTGATTTATTTAAAGAAGATACTTGTGGCTTTAATGTTAAATTATAATCAGTAAAACAATCAGAAAAGCTCGTTGATTGACCTGATAAAACTTGACTGACTAAGAAAGCTTTAAAGAGTTGCAATATATCTTTTTTTTGCTCAATAGTTAAAGCAGAACTAAGTTTACCTATTGGCAGCAAGCTCAACGAAGAAGGCATTGCGCTTGAAAACAAGGTGGCATTTATTTGTGGTTCGTACACATTAACTACATAACTGGCAGCAACATTATCAAGCCCTTGAAATGTTGAATTACCAATTGGAATTACCGTAGACGCTAAAGAACTGGCTGTCCATCTTGTTTTTGCTAAAAAATATTGCGCCTTATTGCTATTTTCATCTGCCGCAAGAGAAGGAGCGCTCAAAAGCTTTAAGTATGCTGTTTGCGCCAAAGCATATTGAGCCATTGAGTCTGCAAAATTACCTAATTTTTCTGCAGCTTGGCCACTAGAAAATGCCTGCACAGCCTGAGACTTTAAAGCGGGAATGCTCGATGGATCTACAGCTGAAGCCTGCCCTGACTGTGCTAAAACTTGAGCTGCTGTGGGTAATTTTTTAGCAACACCTAAGCTTTTCGCTTCATTTTCTAATACTGTAAGTTTTTGCTTAAAGCCTTTTATCGCCAAAAGTTGCTTATCTGCCAGGTCTTTTTGTCCAGCGTTCGTATAAACATGATATAAAATTTCTTGATAAGCATTAATTTCTTTTGAAAGAATAATTCTTTTTGCAGTGTCATCAACATAAAATTCTAAACTATGAGTTTTCTTTAATACTGCTGCTTGGTACAAAGTGATCATAAGCTTTGTAACACTTTCTTTAAAATCTTGACCTTGCGCAAGACCCGTAAGCTTCATGTTTTTAGTTTGCGCAGCCCAAGCTAAGTTATATGCAATATAAACTGAAGCCAAATCATCAGAGTTTGAACTTAATGCATATGAAACTTCTTTTATAATCTGATAACAAACCTGAACAACTGTACTTGTTAGCTGTTCATAAAAACAATCAATGACGCCGCTCTGCTGATCTTTAGGAAAGAATAAAGCAATGCGCTTCACCTCTTTGTCATACTTAAAAAACTCATCAGACATAGTCAAAAGATCTGCGTGATAAGGAAAGCTCCTTGCAAATTCTTGTCCCACAATTCTCCCGTACCCTGAAATATATGAAATATATGGAGCAATAATTTTAGAATATGTAGAAAAAATTATATTTGACTGAGTGAGCGCTATTGGCTTTGTTGGATTTAATTCCTTATGAGATTTAATAAAATCTTGTAAAGCTTGCTCATATTGCACAACAACAGATGACAATGATGACTTTATAAAAGGAGAGAAAAACATAAGAGAAAGAAAAACAATTCTATAACTTTTTATCATTTAAAATATCCCGAAATTTATAAGTTTGGAGGCAATACAAAAACAGGCTGTTTTTTAGCTGTCGGCTTTTTAGCCGTGGTAGATAAACCTGATAAAAAAGATGCTAGAGCGTCGCCATGAGCAACTGGCTTTAGAGCAACACTGGTATTTTTTATTCCACTAAGAAAAGAAGTTATGCTACTTGTTGGAGCTGCTGATTTTACATGAAAAGTCTGTAAATTATTCAGACTATAATTAATAAAAAATAAGCCGATTGAAGATATTGCTTTTTGATATGAAGCAATAAGCTGTTTATCTTTTAAGATCGCCATCCCTTTTAGATATGAAGGATTGCTTTGCGCTGTTAAAAAACTTTGCAAGGCAATTTGATTAGTATCGTTAGATACCTTAGGGGTCACTGTCTTGGCAGGTTGCTCTTGTAAAAGCAATGTAATTTGATCGTTAGAATTATCAGGCTTTACAACGTTATTTACCACTGGCGCAGAATTTATCCCTGATAAAAAAGATCCAATATTGTTAGCTGGAGTTGTTCTACTTTTATCTTTAGAATCATCAGGTTTTTTAACCTTGGCAACCTCAACTTTATCTGCAACAGGTGCATTATTTAAGCTTGATAAAAAAGAACCAAGATTGTTAGCAGAAGTTACAACCCTGCAAAGCGTTATAGACGTTTGCAAAAAAATAAAACTTATAAACAATGTAAAATTTAGATTCTTCACAAAATACCTACTTTTTTATATTTTTTTCTTACTTAAACATAGTTGAGAAAATGAATCAAGATTTTATATTTTGCTGTGCAAATAAATGCTTAAGCTCAATAATCGATGTAGAATCATGAGCAGATTTATCAAATCGATAAGAAATAAAACGAGGAAACCTTAAGGCAAATCCAGGGGCATCACCTACTTTTCCAGCACTATGAAGCGGGGATAAAGTAATTTCATCAGACTTTACCGTACAGACTAACTCAGGACTTACCCAAACATCTGGATACAAATCTTTTATGCACTCTACGTTTTTAGGCTGAACAGAAACCTTCAAAGCTTCGCATCGACTTCTTAAATCTTTCCACTCAATGTCTGTGAGTCCAGTTCCAACTTTTGCCACAGTCTGAAATTGGTCCTTTTCTTGATCATAAATTCCAACTAAAAAAGCACCTATTCCAAATTGAGCCCGCTTGCCTTTTCCACCGTAATAACCAAGAATGACGCAATCAACAGTGTCAATTAAAGAAGCATGTGCTTCTCGTTTCATTTTAATCCAATTAAAATTTCTTTTTCCTGGTTGATATATCGCATCTTCTCGTTTCACCACAAGCCCTTCAAGGCCAGAATCAATATTTAATAAAAAATAATCTTCGAGCTCTTTTGCCGTTGTGATCTGTTTTTCTTCTACGACTTGTAAAGAATCGTCCTGTCCAATAATAGCTTGCAGCATTTCTCGTCGAGACTTATGAGTTTGATCAAGAAGTGATTTTCCATCAAGATATAAAAGGTCAAATAAATAAAGCCTTAATGGCATTTCTATGCTCATTTGCTCTACATCGTGCTTGCGTTTACGTTTAACCGTTTGCTGAAAAGGCAAAAACGTTTGAGTTTGATCATCATAAACTATTGCCTCACCCTCACAAATAAGACTTGAAACATCCAAGGTTGAGACAACTTTTTTTAAATCTGGAAACATATCTGACATATCAAGCATATTTCTAGAAAAAAAATGCACCTCTGTTTTTGAGTCTGTTTTTTTTACATGCACTTGAACACGAAAACCATCAAGTTTTGGTTGCGCGACACAGTCCCCAAGTCTTTCAACTATTGCCTGAGCACTGGTAAGACGCTCTGCCGCAGCAGGACGAATAGGAATTCCAACAGTAACGCTCATAGATTTAATGCCCGCAACTCCTTGATCTTTTAAAGTGTATGCAACGAGTCCTAAATCTGCGCAAACATTATAAGCAGCTTCTAAATCTTTACTTATACTTTTGTCGCCAACGCTCATCCAAGATAAAGCGTCTAAAAAAGTCATGTCTGAAAAACCAAGGCGCAAGGTGCTTGTAACGATTCGCACAATAAATTTTGCACCAAGCCCGTCAACTTGCTCTAAAAGCTTTACAAGTAAAGCAGTTCTTTTCTCTGTGGATCCTGCTCCAGAAATCTGAGCAATTTCCAGGAGCAAGTCATATACCTGCTGCACGCTCAGCCCTTGATCAATCCTGCAGTTATTTTTTTGTACTACTAATCCAAGGTCGCCAAGCTCTTTAAAGTCTTTTTGAATTTCGGCTACGGGCTTATCTGCAAAGTCTGCAATAATGCCTAACATTCCTTTTTGAGCAATATGAAACTGTATATTTTTATATGGGGCAAATAAACTGCCCTGCGAAAGATAGGAAATAATATGAGCATCTGTTTTTGAACATTGAGCAAGAAGCTCAGCCAAAATTTTAGTCATGCTGGTACGAGATGGCTCTTTTTCAAGATCTTGAAAAACCTGAGCAACTTGCAGAAACTTCATAGAAAAACACCCTAAGCATTCAATTTTTTATGTAACGTCACAAGTAAGATACAAACAGCTCAATAAAAATTCAATATTAATAATGATGGGCCAGGAAAACATTCCTGGCCCATCATTATTAATATGTTTAATGAACAGTTACTTGAGCTATGCTACTGGAGGATTTTGAGTAGTAACAGCAAATCCATCACATCCAGAGACTGGATGATTCCAACCATTAGGATTATTTGCAGTCATAATATTAGCCCAAAAAGTACCAGTGTATGGTGTATTAGAAGATGAAATCACATTTCCTTCTCCCACACCTGCGTTAGAACCATCAAGCAAGGTTGTCCAAGTCTGTACAAATAACGGACTTGAGGCATTTACTTCATATGCTGCCAGAATTGCATCAAATGCATTTTGGTTGGGAATCATTTGTATTGAAAATACAATTGATGGATATGTTTTTACTAAGTCAATATTCTTTGGAGTAACAACAATAACTGCATATGAATTATCGCTAAATACTGGGGCAAATGAAAACGCTGTAAGATAGTCAGAACCAATTATTGTATATGGTGTAGTAGTAGTATGAGCTGGATACTTAACCACAGAAGTAAACTGAACTCCTTGGTTAGCATGAATATTTACAGTAGATCCATTACAAGCATACAAAGTACTAGTCAGCTTATTATTAATATTTGTAATAGGCACTAAAGTACCAGTTTTTGAACTAGCTACAATATTTGCAAATGATTCAGTAAATAATGGAGTTGTGCTTCCTGAAACAAATGCTGAAACCATTCCATCAAAATAAGTAGTTGTAGCATTTGCTGTTATATCTAATGTAAATAAAACTGAGGTATTTAATGGTATCAATGCAAGATTAAAATTAGAAATCGGAAGTTTTCCAACCGCTCCATTTGAAAATTTAGGAGAGAATGCAAATGATGCAATTTTTTCATTTGCTTTAAGTAATTTTGCTGGATTATAGATATTAGCCGGGGCTACAGATGTCATAGGAGATGTAAAGAGAACGGCTTTATGTGTATCAATATCTACAGAAGGATTAACAACCCCATTAACCGCAGAAACATAGTACGTATCGTTCCAAGAATTGCTACTGTTTTTAATATAAACTAAAGAAGTCGTTAATTTAGAGTTAACAAGGCTTGGATATGATTGAGTAAATAATGGCTCTGAGCCTCCTTGGGCCAATGCAGTAATTGTTGCATCAAAATAACCAGTTGTCGCATTAGGTTGTACATTAAGCGTTAATACTACTGATGTGTTTGATTGTATTAGTGTAAGATTTGCAGCAGAAACAGAAATGTTTGAATAGGATCCATCTGCAAAGTTAGGAGAAAACTCAAATGATGTAATTTGAGCAGCAGATGTAAATAATATTGTTGGGTATGATTCCTGAACTATTGATGATTGTTGTACTGTTGCATTTGATGTAGATGATTGAACTTGATAACCAGAGCTCGGATAAATCTGTATAAATCCTAAAGTTGCTTGAGCAGGAAGATATTTTACCCATCTCTGAGTTACATGGTTATTTGCATTCAGTATTGGAGTGTCTGTCTTTACATGACCAGTGCTATTAGTCGTCCAATTAGTAATGCTTGGAAATACGTGCAATGCTATTGGGTTTTTCATATCTGAACTATTGTAAGCCGCAACTACAGCATCATAACCTGTTTTGTTTTTGATAGCGCTTGCTGTAAATACAACACCGTTGCCAAGAGCAATGCTTGCATTAACTATGCTTAAAAAGTTAGATCCTGGCAAAATCTTTAATGCTGATACTGAATTATCTGCAAAACCAAGATAATAATTAAATCCTGTTAATGCTTGCCCAGCTGGTAAAATCAATGGGGTTGCAAAAACAGATTTTGGAAATTCTACTGGTGCTTGAACAGATGCTGTTGATGTAGATGATTGGATTTGATATCCAGTGCTCGGAGAAATCTGTAAATATTCTGCATTATTATATTTTACCCATCTAATACTTACACTATTATTTACATTTGATACTGGATTATTCGTATTTACATGAGCTCCATTAACAACATTCCAATTAGTAATACCTGTAAATAGATGTGAAGCTATTGGAGTTACTATATTTGAACTATTATAAGCTAGAACAAGAGCGTTATAACCTGATTTATTTTTTATAGCACTTGCTGTAAAGACAACTCCATTTCCTTTCGCAACACTTGCATTAACAGCGTTTAAAAAGCTAGAACCAACACCTGTTGAACTCAGCTCTAATGCCGAGACAGAACCATCTTGAAAGCCAAGATAATAGTTTAATACTGTTAATGCTTGATCCGTAATTAAAGGTGTTTCAAAAATAGATGTTGGATATTGCGATGATAATGAAACCTTAAATGAAACGCCATTCGATTCAACAATATTTACAGGAGTAGATGCATTATAAACATACCAAGTATCTGTCCATGAATTGCTAATATTTGTAATCGGTCCTGATGATCCAGTTTTTGAACTATTTACAATGCTTGGGAAGAATTGAGTACAGATTGGAGTATGTGTTCCTTTTACGAAAGCTGAAATAGTTCCATCAAAAGAACCTGTTATCGTATTTGGAATTACATTTAAAGCAAATACAACTGATACATCAAGCGGTATTAATGCAATGTTTTCAGCAGAAAGATACAAGTCTCCATATGCTCCATTTTCAAAGTTAGCAGAGAACATAAATGAGGTAATTGGCTTGCTTGAATTAATCAATGTTGGATCATCAACTATATTAGATTTTGATGGATATTGAACAGCTGGTGTAAAGGCAACAACGTTTTTAGTTTTAATATCTGCAGAAAAATCAACAGCAGTATTTCCGCCAATATTAGAATGATACCAAGTGCTACTCCAAGAATTGTTAGTATTCGAGATTGGCCCAGATGAACCATTCGATGAAGAATTTGTAATACTTGGAAATAATTGAGTAAATAATGGCGTTGTGCTTCCTTGGACATATGCAGTAATTGTTCCATCAAAATAACCTGTTGAACTATTTGGCATAACACTAAGCACAAAAACAACTGATACGTTTACAGGTATTAATGCAAGATTTTTAGGAGAAACTGAAAGATTTCCAGATGTTGTGTTTGCAAAATTAGGAGAATACATAAACGCGGAAATTTGTTTGTTTGCTGGAACTGATACTGTTGGATATGATCCAGCATTTGATACTGGAGCAGAAGAAGAAGTAATTCCAAAAGCCTGATTAATACTAATGTTATTAATAGTAGAAACTGTTGATTGAGATGTACTTAGCTGATAAGATGCATTCGAAGAATTCCATTGATTATTGCTTTGCATAACCGATGGAAAAGCTTGCGCAGAACCAATAATTTCTCTAGTTAACTGATTATATGCAGAAACAATTAAATCAGAATAATTGCTATTTGTTGCATTCGGAACAAAAGCTGAAGAAACACTCACAGAAATACCATCTGACAGTGCATTATTAATAGAAGACAAAAGCGCTGATCCAATCTGACATGTTGCATATGTTTGGCCAGTATTTCCAGCAACATTGGTCCAATTAGGTATAACAGACAATTGTGATATCGGATTTGGAATATTTGGAGCAACAAAGGTTGCCCCTGGTGTTACTTCTTGGTATCCAATAGTTGCCAATGGAGTATTGACCTTTCCGTATTTCACAGCACCACCGCCTGTTTGCCCGCCGCCATTATTTCCTTGTGCAAGCGCAACCACTTGTACAATATTCATAACCTGTTGTTGGGATGAAAGAATAATTTGAGATATGCTTACTGCTAAAGCAAGCACTCCAAATCTAAAATATGTATACTTACTTTTCATAATATTTTCCTTTTTTTATTTAACATTTAGAAATCTATAATTGATTATTTTAAAAAAAATCTCCTTTTCTAAAAAGAATCTTAATTATTATTTTTTTATTTTACCAATCACCACCCTGTTGATTTTGAGGTGAAGCGAGTTGCAAAATAAATGTTGCTGGGTATGTAGCATCAACATTAATAAATCCATTTTCACCTGTAGCATTAAAAGGATTGGTTAAAGGCTTAAATGGCCCAGATGAAGTAGGCACTGGAATTCCAGCTGTGGTCAATGAATCACCCGTCACCAAATCAAATAAAAATAGATAAATAGAATCTGTAGCAGCAGCTTTTGTTAAATCAGCTATAGAATTATTAGCAGAATCAAATTCAATTAATGCAAATATAACCCCATCAGAAGGATTGGTCCAGCTTACATTGGCAAGGTATGGAGCTAATAAGCTCTCAGAAAAGGTTGAAGTAGGACCAAATAAAGTATAACCACCCAGAGTAATTTCTGTTGGATTATATTGTCCGGCCGATGGTGCAATTGCAACCACTATATTTTTATCAACTTGCAAACCTGAACTAATCATAATCGGTGAATTATTTAGAGTGTTTAAAAAATCTTGATAATTGCCATGCTCTGAAGTGTTAATATCTACGTTGCCTGCTGCTGTCGATTGGATTTGATAACCGCGACTAGAATTAATAGGTAAATAACCCGAAGTAACAGGTGGATTAGCAGTCACATATTTTACCCAACTAGCATTTACCGGGTTATTTGCATTGAGGATTGCAACATTAGTATTTGTATGTCCACTCGCAGAAGTACTCCAATTAGTAATAGACGGGAAAGAGTAAGAAGCTATTGGAGTTGTTGTATTTAAAACATAAGCTGAAGCAACTGCATCATAACCTGTTCCATTGGCCGTCGCACTTGCTGTAAATATAACTACATTCCCTTGAGCAATGCTTGCATTAACAGCTGTTAAAAAGCTAGCCGCTGGACCAGAAGAGTTAATCATTAATGCTGACACAGAGTTATCATTAAATCCAAAATAATAATTTAACTCTGTTAATATTTGAGCAACTTGCAAAGTTAATGGTGTAGCAAAAATATTACCGGTTGGATATGGCGCTGGTGTTAATGCTACCGGAGTTGCTGCGGCTGCTGGGGCTGCTGGAAAATAAAATCCATTTACGCTCGCAGATTGCATATTGCCAGAATGATCAGTCGCATCTCC
>JAPLIP010000016.1 GCA_026389065.1 Candidatus Dependentiae bacterium | reverse complement strand
ATATTTTACCATCTCCCACAAGAGAACAAGGTGTTTTAATTCTCACACAAGGCTCTTCGCCTTGCTCATTTTTAAATGGAACTCGAGCATTTAATGCTTGCTCTGGCGAATTAAAACCAGAACTAATACCGCCAAAACTTTTTCCAAACGGAGTCTTAGATGGACTCAGATGAAATGATTCTTGAGATGGCATAGCACTTAAATCTGTACAGCTCAAAGTAGCCACTTTTTTATCTTGTCTTTCCACTGATGATTCAATTATTGACTGAATTAAAACTACAGAAAGTAGCAACGATAACTTTAAATTACTTTTCATTTTTATTTACCTAAAAGCCCTAAAACCCTAAACTTTATCTACTCTTTTAAGTGTACCAGACTTATCATTTCTAACAACCAAAAATAGCCCGTTTTTGGCTATCTGCAAAACAAAAAGCTTGATTTATACCGATATCGTTGCTTTCACCCCCCCCCCACGTCAAACTTAATTTTGTAGCAAATCGTTGCTATAAAAATATTTTAAACCCAAAGGAGTCTTATGAAAGTATCAAAAAATTTAATGCTGAGCTTGCTTGCATGCTTATCTGGAAGCAACCAAATATCTTTAGGAATGGCAGAATTTGAAATGGTTAATAAAGCTGCAACGCCTCCAAAAAAAGTCAGCTATGCCTCTCAAGCAAAGCTTTCACTCGGCCAATTAACACAACTAACAAAAACCTTAAAGGCTGAGATTGCAAAACAACAAGAAGCAAACCTAAACATAACAATTCAAAATGCGGGAACACAGCAACAAGGAGGCCCTGTGCAGCAAGCGCCAAGATATGGAAGCGCAAGATGGAAGCAAGAGCAAATTGATTACCAAACAAGCATAAACGTTGATCTTTCGAATTTACTGCAAGAGGAATTTGCAATACAGAATAAACTAAGCCAACAGCGTTATCCGATGTCTACTGCTTTGTAGGCTATAAAAGATTCAACTCAAGAAGATAAGGACAACAGACCCAAAAGTTTGTGGTCCTTATCTTTTTAATTATCTTTTTAAACAAAATCTAGATTTTAAATAATTGCTTAATTTATAATCAAACCATAAAGGTATTATTTCCCAAATCTGCCATGATTTAAAAATTGTTGGAGATCTTTATGACAGTATTAAAAATAAGCGCGATCCTATTCGTAATCATACAAAGCACAAATATCCAAACATCTTTAGCAACGCAAGAATCAAACCCAAGACTATTTGAAAATTGCTCAATGCTATCGCAAGTGCAAGCAGACACGCTATCAGACATTTCAAACAGCTCTGTCGGGCCACAAACTCTAGTATCAAATCAATCAATTGTATCAACCGAATCACATTTTCAAAAGAAGCAAAACATTAAAAACTTAACTGATCTTTCAACTATTAAAAATATCCAAGTTGCTCAAAAAACATTTCGCGCCTTTAAAAAAAAATATGACCCTGCCGCATACTTACAAACAGAATCAGGGAAAAATAGTGAATATAGTAGATACTTACAAATTATGTACAATTTGGCTGCGCTAGAATCGATCCAATCGATTGTTTTTTCTTACAGCGCTCAAGTAACAAAAAGACAAAATCGCCGAGTTTTAGCTATGAAAAAAAAGCAAACCGAAATTGTTACCCATCTTCTAGCTGGCTTAAAATCA
>JAPLIP010000015.1 GCA_026389065.1 Candidatus Dependentiae bacterium | reverse complement strand
CAGCATTAACGACATTCGCATTGCTTGCTGGTGGAACAACTACCACAGCAGAAATGCAACAAATAACAACAGGCTTTGGAACAGCAGGCTATGTTTTAACCTCAAATGGTGATTCAGCGTTGCCATCGTTTAAAATAAATCCAGCGCCACTGTTTATTAATTTACAGACGTCTGCGTACACAGTGACGTCTGTGGATCAATTAGTATTGGTGGATGTTTCTGGAGGGTCTTTAACGATATCTCTGCCAGCTGCTCCAGCAGCTGGTAAAGTATTTACCATTAAAGATACTGGTAGTGCTTCTGTGCTAAAAGTTATAACCATAGATACTGTTGGAGGTGGTGGTAACATTGACGGGTCTTCGTCAAGAACAATTATTGTTGCATACGGAGCAATAACCGTTTGTTTCGATGGTACGAGTTACAATATAATTAATAGCTATTTGGTTTAAGTTTGGTGATGTAACTTTATAAATCTAACTCAAAAAGGGGAGCTGAAATACAAAAAAGTATTTCAGCTCCCCTTAAGTTTTTTTGATAAAATTTTATATCGATTTTATTGATTCAATCAGTTATAATGACGCAAGTTAAACATTACATTTTTCTATAAAAAGGAAACATTATGAAACGATTGTTATTTCTAGCTTTTTGCATGTTTTTTTATCAAAGTTATCTGCACTCTGATTTTATAAAAGCAGAGCAAAAAATCTCAGATCCACTTCTTGCAATTGTTATCATGGTTAAAAATGAAGCCTTGGTAATTGAAGACACATTAAAGCCTTTTTTTGAAGCAGGAATTCAACATTATCTTATTTTTGATACAGGCTCAACAGACGGAACAGTTTCTTTAACTTTAGAATTATTTGAAAAATACAATATAGAGCATGGACACGTGGTTGAAAAACCATTTATTGATTTTGCAATATCTCGAAATGAAGCATTGCAGGCAGCAGAAGAAATATTTCCACATGCCAATTTCTTTTTCATGATCGATGCTGAGTGGTATGTTAGAAATGTGCCCGGGCTTATAACTTTTTGTAAAGCATATAAAAATAGCAAAGAAGATTTATTCCACGTACGACTCGGCAGAGAGGATTATAAAAACTATATTCCAAGGCTTTTTAAAGCGCACAGGGGAATATGTTTTTGTGGCGCGGTTCATGAGTATATAAATAAAATTGCTAAAATAAAAGTACCAGATGATTCATATATTTATTGGAATCCATCTCGACTGGGAATTGAAAAATCGAGACAAAGATGGTATCGAGATTGTGATCTTTTATTAAAAGAGCATGAGAAAAATCCAGAAGATGCTCGAACAGTTTTTTATCTAGCGCAATCATACGATTGTTTAAATAATTTTGAGCAGGCTAGATATTGGTATGAAAAAAGATGTGAAATGATTGGCTTTCATGAAGAAACATACATGGCTCACATCAGAGTCGCGCAAGCGTATCGTAATTTAGATAATTGGCCTAAGGCATTATTTTATTTTATTAGAGCATACAGCTTAAATCCTCGTCGGGTGGAGCCGCTTGTTTGTCTGGCTGATTATTATTTAAAGCAAAATAATTTTGCGGTAAGTTATATGTTTGCTCTTCAAGCAGTAAAAGTTGAACAATCAAGTGATTATGTTTTATTTATTAATCAAGTGGATTACGACTACGTTCGTTATGATATTTTAGGCATTGTTGCATGGTATGTCGGCGAGTATGAAGAAGGTAAAAAAGCGGTGCTTAAAGCATTAGAGCACTCACCAGACTCGACTCATTTGCTTTCTAATTTGTCACTTTATGAAACAAAGATTAATTAAAGGTAGCAAGAAAAAGTTTAATTAAGTTAATTTAAAAATCCTCAGGATCAGACTCGTCAGATGTTAAATCGTCGAATGCTGATCTTGGGATTTTTTTCTTGAAATGTTTTATATCTTCTCGCAGTTCAGCCCATTTTGAAGAGCGCTTCATGCTGGCAGAATTATTTTGGATACAGCTTTCAAGGCTGCTCACCGCAGAGCTCACTCCAATCGATTCATTGCCAACAGAACTATGAGCCACAGAGCTGTTAACCACAGAGCTCGCATGTGGTGTTTCTGGGTAAGTTAGATCTTCTAGAGGCTCCAACAAGATTTTTTTTTGCTGATGTTGAGATGCACAAAAAGCTTCTATTAAAAGTGTGATTTTAATTTGGTTTGCTTGCTCTATCAATTGAGAAAGTATACAGCTGTCAGTAATAGTTATACTTCGTTGCCAGCAAACAGGAGTTGCTGCAAGAATAGATTTTATATGATTAATGTTTTTACGTGTTTGAGTTGTGGATTCTTTATTTTTTGCATTGGTTAAAGCTCGCACACCAGCTTGAAAATCTTTATAAAATTGCTGAATTAATGGATGAATTATATACTCTCTTTGATTGGATGTTGTCTGTGAACAAAATATAGATTGGCCAACTGATAAAAAAAATAAAAGCCTGTAATTTTTATTCATAAATCTCTTTGGTCTTTATAGCCTAAATCATCTCGTTATCTTATTAATTTTTTTTATAAAAAATCTAGAAAATTAAATAAATTTTGTGACATTTGCATCTTTTGGCAGACTGGATCGACGAATTGGTTCTGCTGGTTTTTCATAAGTTTCAATATCTTTTATAACATTTAAAATCATGATGCTAAAAACAGAGATTATGTCATCTCTTTGCTTAATTGCTTGAGCGTGCGCAGCTTGGATTTGGTCTTTATTTATAGCTTCGGATTTGTACGTTTGTTCTATTTGTCCTACATTTCTCACAGATGGCCAGACTTGCTTTAAGCACATTGTCCTTGTGTTGCCGATTGCTTTTAACATCTTTTCACGATCAACATTTTTAATGTTTATGCTTGATTCTAGCTTTGTTTCAAGTGTTCGATATAATATCAAGGCTTGATCTAACTCTGGAGTAGTTTCCCATTTTGTAAAATTTGAAGAAAGAATTATATTGTTGTAGTAAAGCAAAAATAATATCATTTTTTTTCTCATACAGATTCCTAAAAAACCCTTGATATAAAACATTTTTTATTTCATGTTACCCTGATATTTTATCTATGCAAACGTCTATAAATATTCATGAGCAATATGATCATTTATAACTTTTGTATCTTTTGCTTTGAATGCAGCATTGCGAAATTCAAATTCTTTTTTTGCGTCATTTCTTCTAGGAAATATTTTTTCTGGATGTGTAGGTTGATGTAAGTTTCTGACGAAATCAAGATCGTTCATAGCAGTATCTTTTTTAGGTTCATCTTGATCAATATGTTTCATCAGTTCAATTATTGATAAAGATTTAATGGTCAGATCGCGATGAAGCTTTTGATTAGAAGGGTCTTTGATATATTTTTCATAAGCATTTTCATACTGCTCTAAAATAGGTTCTAAGGCTAATTTTGTTTTTTGGCTTAATGTATCCAGAAGCGGATTATAAAAATCTTTATAAAAATCTATGTGCCCATTGGTGTTAAATAAATTGTAATAATGCTGTAAGGCTTCATTTGAACTATTAAAGTAATGATATAGATTATTTCTCGATTCATCGCTTTTGTGTCCTATGTAGATAGGCTCTACCAATTTTGTATAAAAAGGATGATGAAAAGGTTTTATCATTTCTTCCTGGCTTGGGATGTTGAGATATTTTTTATACAATTGTTCTTTTGTTTGTAAGAATTGTTTTTTTGCAGAGGCTGTATTTCTTAATATTGTTGTAGATGAAGGTGAAAATTTTGTTGATGCTTTTCTTGTTACGCTCATACTGTGTAAAAAATTAATCTGTATGCATGTTGCTATTGTAAATAAAGATAAAATTTGAAAATGTTTCATAAAGCCCCCCACTTTTTTAATCAATATAAAAATTAGGATAGGATGTTTAAAAATCAAATAACAAGAGTTTTATGATATAAACGACTTTTTTTATGTAGCTTTATGTATTTCTTTGTATTGTTTAATATAATCAGCCATAAGTGGTAAGCCATGATCAATAGCAAATTTTTCAAGTGGTAGGTTTGGCGATATACATTCATCTGGGCTGATACCAAAATCAAACAATGTTTCTAATATTTCTGTTCCATAGATAGTGGTGGTTTCACTATCAGCATCTCTATCTTGGCCTTGTTGATTGTGTGCGACTCTTTGGTTGCTTGTCGTGCCAGTATTGTTGATAGATTTAATAAACAGGGTTACCGTTTCTAAAGCATACTGTGCAATTGTTTGCCCAGATGGTTTGTCTGACTTTTCTAATTCTTGAAAGTTTGTGAAATCTAAAACAATTTTTAGAGTTTCAAGGCTTTTTTTGTATATGTTTTCTTCTATTTCTATAAAAGGAGAATTGGCTTTAAGATTATGCTTTTTTACATGAGCTTGGCAGCTTATTGCCTCATCAAGGTCAAATATTGTTTTTGGGTTTGAAATTTCAGTGATTTGCTCACTTTTTAAAATATTATTTAACTCAGCTATCTCTTTTATGCTTGTAATGTATTGATTATACCTAGACATGCATGCCCGTAGGGCAAAGTATGCAGCACTATGATTTGGATGCCATGCTGGGGCTAAGAGTTTTCTTGGAGATATTTTTTCTAGTAATAAGTTTGTCGCGATTGGATCATGCAAGGCAATTGCGATAAATAGAGGAGGGGTTCCATAATATTCATGATAATGATTGCCAACATAATAATGGTTTGGAGTATAGATTTGCATCATTTCTGAAATTTTAGCATGATTTTTTTCTATAATTGCTTCTATGAAGGTATCTTCATAAGTTTTTATTGTTGATGAATTCTGTAAGTTTTGCAAAGTTGGTAATAGCTCTTGATATAAAAACGTTCTATTTCTTTCTTCAATGTAAGAACAGTTCATTTTATTTATGGGTCTTTCATTTGAAAAGCATGCACGAACTTTTATGGTTAATGGATTTAATACTCGTTGTTCACTTGGACTTAAAATGTCAATTAAATAAGTTGGATCATTTTTTATCATGAAATAGTTATAAGCAGTAACGATTTGACTATAATCATGTATTGAAAAAAGGCCTTGGTAAAATTTTGGAAACCATGATTTATATTGAAGTAAAAAAAGTAAGCATTTTGGATTGTAAAACTTAGCGCATTCAAGAGTTTCTTTTGAAATTCCTGCAACTTTTGCTAAAGCTTGTTTTACTTTTTGGATGCATCTGTCCGGTGAGCTGTAGTGTAGAATTATAGATAAAATATGTGGATCTTGCAGGGTTAAAGCATTTAAATTTAATTCAAGGTATGGTGGCTGAGTAAGGTATGTCGCTGCTTGATGTTGGTGAATATTTAGTCGATTTGGTCTTCGTGGCGACTCGCTAGCATAATCAATCTGTTCAAGAAGTTCATCGATTAATTTTTTTGGCAATATCGGATTTGTTATAATTGAGCACAATGCTCGATACGTATTTAAAGTATTTTTGTTACGTGTGAATTTTGTTAATTTCTTTAAAAGATCAATGTTTTTTTGAGGGTTTTTATTTGCAAATTCACAAAGGATTTTACATGAGTTTCCCAGCAGCAAAGAGCAAAAATCTTCATTTCTTTCGATAAGGTCGCTTATTATTTTTACTTGAGCCGTTGGTGGATTACTTGGATTTATGATAAATATGCCAAGAGCTCGTATGGTTTCTTCTGTAGCAATAGTATGGAGAAGCTCAGGATACCTTTTGTGTAGATCTAATGTATTTTGATACTCTCTGAGCTGCAGAGATTTCATCATTTCATCTCTGCTTTGCATTGCTCTTTGAGATTCT
>JAPLIP010000014.1 GCA_026389065.1 Candidatus Dependentiae bacterium | reverse complement strand
CTTTTAATTTGTCGAATATGATTCAATCAAGATCAAAAGATTTGACATCTGTCTTATCCAAACAGTTTGAAGCTATTTTTTTAGACCAAGGTTTGAAAGCTCAAGGTCCATCATGGTTTGCAAAAATTATAGAGGTAGAGTATGAAGCCTGGCGATTAAATAAAGCATTGTTGATGCGCGGGACCGGTTATGAAAAGTTTAAGGTTGGATTAGGTGTTAATCCATCTAAAAGTAGACTCGCTGGCAATACATTGCATCAGCATAATGATAGGAGTCTGTTAAGTGATTATGCACAACTAAAAGACAATTTAAGATTAAATGAAAATTTCAGCTCAAGTAATCAAGATAAGTTTTCACAACAATATAATTATAGCAATTCTTCCCCTCTTCACCTGTATTCAATTTCGTTTGGCAGTTCTCTTTTTGGTGGAATGGTTAATGATAAAGGTGCTTGTGCAGCATGGTATTTAAGCAAAGATGGCGCTGGTTTGTCTGGTTATGCATTATTGATTGATAAAAAAGATTACGTGCAAACTCAAGCCTCACGATTGTTTTTGATTCCGCCATTGTCATACATGGCTACTTTGTTTTGTTATGGTGAATGGTTTCATGCGCGAGCAACTGTTGCAACTCTTCTTCCAAAAAAACAAGGAAGTATTTATCATATTTCTGGTTTAGCTGATTCTGGATTATATGATCCTACTGGAGTCCTTTTGATTACCAGAGACCCTCTTTTGCATGCAGAGCTTTTTTCGAGATTTTTAGCTGAACATGGAAGATTATTACAATTTGGAGATAATCGTGATCTAACACCAGTAGAAAGAATTTTTGTAGAAAAAGAGATCATAAGGCATCCAGAATTACGTAATTTTACAAAAGGTGTTAATTTGAAAAAAGTAACAAGTGGCATGACAGGCCTTGACCATTTTCTTGCAAATAAATCTTACGGTTTTCTGTCAAGAGTTGAAACAGATGTCATCGATGCAGAAAAAGCTGTTGAAAGTAAGATAAAAAAATCTCAAATAGATGTTGCCAACTATTACAAGGCAATTAGAATCCTGAAGCCTAAAATCGATGAAGCTGCCGTAAAACATAGAGCTAAAAAAGAGCAAAAGCTACAATCAGCTTAAGTTTTTATCCTAGAATGACGTGTTCTTTTGGATATGAAATTTCGCGTGTTTCGCCAATTCTTTTCATGCTTAATACCAGTGCCAACGCGCCGATTCTACCAATGAGCATAGAAATAATTATAAAGCCTTTGCCAATTGAGCTTAAAAATTCAGGAGCTTTTATAAAGGTTCCATTGTTTGAAAACGCAGCAACGGTATTAAATAAAATATCAAGAAAGTTCCATTCTGGTTCAACGATAAGCAGGCAAAAGGTTATTAAAACTATCCAAGATAAACTGAGTGCAATGATTGCCATTGCTTTATACACTTGGTCATCGACAATGTGTCTACCATATAAAAGAGCTTGCCTCTTTCCTTGGATTGCTGCTTTTATTACCGCTAAATAAATGGCAAAAACGCTTGTTTTTATACCACTTCCTGTAGAAAGAGGAGCCGATCCAATAAACATGGAAACCATGCACAAAACGAGTGTTGCAACGTGAACAGATACAAAAGACACCAGTGCAAATCCAGTACTTTTCATTGCAATGCCGGTAAATACCACAACGTAGAGTTTTTGAAAGACTGGCATATCTACCAGTGAGTTATTTCGTTCAATCATCCAAAAGAGAATAGATGAAACAACGCTTGTGTAAAGATACATGCGAAGAACTAATTTGGTATGCCAGCTAATTCCAAGGTGATGTTGTTTATTAAATGCGTGCGTGCTGATTTCATGCCAGGTAACAAATCCTAATCCACCAATGATCATGAGAAGCATCGTGGTAAATACCATGAGCGGACTATGATTGTAATCAAGCATTTTGTTTGGGAAAAGGCTAAACCCTGCATTGCAAAAAGATGAAACAGAATGAAAAACAGAAAGAAAAACAGCTTTTTTTAAATGGTAGGTTTTATACATTGTTGGAAATATTGCCAGAGCGCCTAAGAATTCAGTAATGGCAGTTAATTTTATAATAAAAAACAATGTTCTTTTCGTATCTTTAAAGCTTTTTAGCGAAAGTACTTCGCTTGCAATAACTTGTGTGTAAATTCCTAAGTTGCTAAAAACATATACAAAATAAAGGCTAAGGGTCATAAGACCAAGGCCTCCCAGCTGCATCAGGCATAGCATGACGATGTGTCCAAAATGCGTAAAGCTTTCGATTGGGACAGTCATGATGCCAGTTACAGTCGTAAGTGAGGCAGAAGTTAAAAATAAATCGATAAACGGTATTGATTCTACTCGTGAGATAGGAAGTGCGAGTAAAAGGGATCCTATGGTTGTCGAAATAATCAGCGACAAAAGAATCATATGTTGTGGATAATACTTTAGAAAATATTTACCTTGAGTGGCTATCATAAAGCTCCTTTTTTAAAAATATTTAATAATCATAAAATTTTTGTTTCTAGTTAGTCAACAAGTTACAATTTATGAATTTAACAAGTTTTCAAGATAGCTTTCTGCCTGAGTAATTGCAATACGCTCTTGTGCGCCAGTATCTCGATTTCGAACAGTGACTTTATGGTCTTCAAGGCTATCAAAATCAAATGTGAAGCAGACAGGGGTTCCGATTTCATCTTGGCGCCGGTATCTTTTTCCAATCGAAGCACTATCATCAAAGTCGATATTAATAAATCGTTTTTTTAACGCTTTATATAAAGGTTCAGCTTGCTCAGATAATTTTTTAGTAAGAGGTAAAACAGCTGCTTTGATAGGAGCTATTTTTGGATGTAGTTTTAAAAGAATTCTTGTTTCGCCATCCATGATGTCTTGAGTGTAGGCATCAAAAAGAAGGGTCAAGAACAATCTATCAACTCCCACAGATGTTTCGATGACCGTTGGAATTTCGCTTGTTCCCGTTGCTTGATCAAAAACAGCTAAATCTTTGCCAGAATGTTTGGTGTGTTGGGTTAAATCAAATGTTCCACGGTGTGCAATTCCTTCAAGTTCTTTAAACCCAAAAGGGAACTGATACTCAACATCAAAAGTACATTTGCTATAATGTGAAAGTTTTTCTGTTGGATGCTGATACAATCTTATTTTATCCATGTTGATTCCAATGGATGAGTAAAAATCTTTACGTTTTTGAACCCAGAACTCAAAAGAATCCATGCTTGTTGCATCTTTGCAAAACCATTCAAGTTCCATTTGTTCAAACTCTCTCATGCGAAATAGAAACTGTTTTGGCGTAATTTCATTGCGAAATGATTTACCAATTTGAGCTATTCCAAAAGGAAGTTTCGCTCTGTTTGTTGAAAGAACATTTTTAAATTGAACAAATATTGTTTGTGCTGTTTCAGGTCTTAAATATGCTTTTGCACTATCATCTTGCACAGCACCAAGCTGTGTTTGAAACATGAGGTTAAAATCTCGAATATCTGTCCATGATTTAATACCGCAAGAAGGACAGGGTTTATTGGTGTCGATTTGATCATCATCGGTTCGAAATCTTTTTTTGCAGTTCATGCAATCAATCATTGGATCATGAAAGTTTTCAACGTGTCCTGATGCGATCCATATTGCTTTTGGACCAATTAAAGAACCATCAAGAAAAAATATTTCACCAAGGTCATTTTGAATAGATTTTTTCCAAGCATCTTTGATGTTTTCTTTCATCAAGTACCCAAGGTGCCCAAAGTCATAAATCCCATTAATCCCGCCATAGATATCGGCTGCTGGAAATACAAAACCTTTTCTTTTGCATAAAGAGACGATGTTATCAAGAGTTACTTGGTGTTCGATGGCTGCTTTAGGATTTGACATATTTTACCTTTAAAAAATGCTTTTAGCGTTGAATTTTTTTTTGATTACTGGTTCCCAGATCAAACTCTGGGACAGTAAAACGTTGCTTTTGTTTTGGTCCAAATCTATTTTTATACTGTAGCATTCATAGTCAAATTGTAAATATAAAGATGGCTTCTAGTCCGTATAAACTTATGACAAAATGATTTATTTCTCAATTAATCAATGTTATCCTATTGGAATCAAAATGCTTGAAGTCTTTATTGTTATTTTAATTATGAATAATTATCATACAGTTCTCGTGTCCTAAACTATATAAAAAACTATCTTTTGCGCCAAAGGTAAATACTTGCAAATTATTGAATTTAAAAATTTTTTTTATGTTGACTCTCTTTCTCTTGTGATGCTAACTCTTATTAGTTTTGTGACTAGTATAGCTTACTCCTTCTCAACAAGGTACATGAAGGGTGATTCTGTATACTCTCTTTTTTTATTAAGGCTTATTAAAATAGCTTTTTTTGCGAGCTTAATGGTTCTTTCAAATAATTTAGTTTTGTTTTTCATTACATGGAACTTAAGCAATATAGTTTTGGTTAAATTAATGATCCATAAATCTAGCTGGAAGTCTGCTTTTTGCTCAGGGATTTTAGCTGGTAAAAATTTTATTCTCGGCGCTATTTTTCTTTTCTTTGGGTTTGGAATTTTATATTGGGATACGGGGAAATTATCTATTAATGCTATTTCTGGCAGTAATATTTCTCATTTTTCTCTCTTGATTGCACAAATTTTTCTGTTATTAGCTGCTATGACACAGTCAGCAATCTGGCCTTTTCATAAATGGCTCATTAGTTCGCTCAATTCTCCAACTCCCGTATCGGCAATTATGCATGCCGGACTCATTAATGGCGGAGGTTTTTTATTAATGCGATTTTCTTTTTTATATATCAACTCGCCAAATGTATTGCTTCTCATTTTTATTATTGGGCTAACAACAGCATGCATAGGAACAACTTGGAAGCTTATGCAGCATGACATAAAGCGAATGCTTGCATGCTCAACAATGGGCCAAATGGGTTTTATGTTTGCTCAGTGCGGCCTGGGATTATTTTCTTCTGCCATAATTCATCTTTGTTTGCATGGATTATTTAAAGCATACCTCTTTCTTGGATCGGGTGATGCAGCTAAAGAAAAACAGATAGAGTTAAAATATCCTCCAAGATGTAGTGCTTTTTTTATTTCTTTGCTAGCCGGTTTAATTGGATGCTATGGATTTGCGCATATGAGCGTTCATGATTATAGCCTTTTCGATACAAGCTTAATGACATTGTTTTTAGTATGGATTGTATGCTGTCAATTCATGCTTTCTTTAATGTTTGAAGAATTATCATTAAAGAAAATTATCAGTTTTTTTATAATTGTTTTTATTCTTGGTTGCATTTATGGAGCAATGATTTGTTTTTTAGATGGTTTACTAGAAAGTCTAAACCTTGTTCATCCTCAGCCCCTTAATATTATTCATTTATTAGGAATGGCCCTTTTATTATTTGGATGGCTCTGCATATTGTTCACTAAAAAATTTAATAGTCTTACTGCGACTCCAGAATGGATGCTTTGTTTGTATGTTAAGATTTTAAATGCAAGTCAACCAGACGATAGAACTGTTACAAATAATCGTAATGACTATACCTATTTAAAGTAGCGTCAAAGTTGAATAATATAATCTCTGATCGAAAATAAAGTTATTATGCAAAACTCAAAAATATCACCTTTAGATCAAGCGATAACAAAAAGCTGGTCTAAAATATCACCATCATGGCCTCTTGAAAATTCTATAGCAGTTAATCCTTTACAGGGATTAGAAGATCTTCCCGTTGAAAAAGCGATAATAGAAGCGACCATATATTTTCAGCAAAAGGATTTTCCCGAAGAGCTTAATGTTGTAAATCGTCAAACTATAAAATGGTTGAAAGCGTTTTTTGATAAAGGTCAAGCAGCGATAGCAATGCCTTTGCGCGTTAATGGACTCTATCTTTCTTTGCGTTCATTAATATATTTTGATCAAGAGTTATTTTTGAGCAATCGTGAAGAAAATCAACAATGGTTAAAGTCTTTGCCTGATGATCCTAACGTTGCAATAATAGATATTTTAAAACGTCTTAATATCTCAGAGAATGACTTTCCTTCTTTTTTAACTTTATCATTAACAACTTTGCCAGGATGGGCTTCTTATCTTAAATATCTTGCAGAGTGGAGTAATGAAGATATAAAAAACAAGCATAACTTACGATCTGAATATTTAGTAATACGGTTGATTTTTATATATTTATTATGGCCAAAAGCCTTAACTCTTTTAAGTTGGTATAACTCTAAAAAATTAGCAGCACATGATAATAATATGTACGACAAGATGGTCGCAGCAGAGCAACGTCATCAAAAATCGTTAGTACAAGAATTAAAAAAAGAAATTGTTTTTATCAATACACGAAATTCTAACAACCAGGTCCAAATGATTTTTTGTATTGATGTCCGATCTGAGCCTTTTAGAAAAGCTATAGAAAGCGTTGGGGATTATGAAACATTGGGATTTGCAGGTTTCTTTGGATTGAATTTACGCATTGAAGATCTTGCAAAGGCTCAGGCTTATGATTCTTGTCCTGTGTTGCTTGCATCTAAAAACACAGTGCGAGTAACTTCATGCAATGTCATAAAGCTAAAGTTTTTTGAAACAATTCAGAGATTATATCAATCAATGAAATATACTTTTACCGTGCCATTTATGCTGGTAGAAGTTTTGGGTCCTATCATGGGTATTGGCATGGGGCTTAAAACAATATCCCCAAGGCTTTTAGGTTTCTTAAAAACAAAAGTTGATGAACCGGTTATAAAAACTTGCTTAGACATAAGATCTATCTCTTTTCAGGATCAATGTGAGTACGCAGAAACGGTACTTACTATGTTAGGCCTGACTAATAATTTTAAAAAATTAATAGTTTTTTGTGGTCACGGTAGTTCTTCAAAGAATAATTCTTATGCTGCAGGTTTAGATTGCGGAGCTTGTGGCGGAAGACCTGGTGGTAATAATGCTCGAATTCTTGCCATGATTCTTAACTCTTTAAAAGTACGAGAATATTTAAAACATAAAAATATTGATATTCCCTCTGAGTCATTTTTTCTGGGTGCTGAGCATAATACAACAACAGATGAGTTCGTGTTATATGAATCAGATGCTGTAGGACTTGAATCATTAGATAGTCTTGTTAGCCAACTAAAAGCAGATCTTGATTTAGCGAGCACAACCAATTGTTTATTTAGGGCTCGATTAATGGATTATATGGGTAAGGATATTGATGCTCCTGAGTACATCAAAGATCATAGTAAGGATTGGGCTCAGGTTAGGCCTGAATGGGGACTAGCTGGTAACGCTTCATTTATTATTGCCCCACGTGATTTAACAAAAAATATTAATTTAGGTGGAAGATCTTTTTTGCACTCATATGATTATAGCAACGATCCTGAGGGGTTATTCCTAACGACTATTCTAACGGCACCTGTGATTGTAGCTCAATGGATTAATTATCAATATCTATTTTCTACCGTTGATAATGTTGCATATGGCAGTGGTAGTAAAGTAACTCAAAACATTATCGGCAAGTTCGGTATCATGCAAGGGAATTCAAGCGACCTTATGTCAGGTTTGCCTTTACAGTCTTTATATCTATCAGATAATAATGCTTATCATGAACCAGTAAGGTTGCAGGTTTTTGTTTATGCTCCTCAGGCCTTGCTAGATAATATTATTTCGGCAAATAGCATACTACAAAAATTATTTGGCAATGGGTGGGTAATTTTGATATGTATTGAGCCTGTAGAAAATGACTTTTATTTATTAAATCGTGATTTTAGCTGGAGCAAGATTGACGAATAAAAATTCTATTTAGCTATACAAGAAGTGTCGGATAGGATGGGGCAAAAGATAAAGTGCTCGTTAATTAAGTCAGATATTTTTGGTTGTGTAAAATGTAACTATGAGCAAGATAAAGATCGTTTAAATCAGTTCATTGGGGATTTATCTGAGCATTATACTAACTGTAATCCATAGGGTTAAAAATGACATTAAAAACTAAAATTTTACAAGCTAATAAAAAAGAAGATGTGTTAATTGCAGCAGAACTTCTCAGGGCATCAGAACTGGTTGCTGTTGCTACAGAAACAGTGTATGGGCTTGCTGCTGATGCCAAAAATCCAAAAGCTGTTGAGAAAATTTTTATAGCTAAAGATCGGCCATCCAATCACCCATTAATTGTGCATATATCTTCTTTTGAAAAAATAAATTATTGGGCTAAAGATATTTCACCACTTGCAAAAATTATTGCCAAAAACTTTTGGCCAGGGCCAATTACCTTACTTTTGAAAAAATCAGAAAATGTTAGCAATGTTGTAACAGGAGGGCTTGATACCATAGCTATTCGAATACCTCAAAACACTGTTTTACTTGAATTGCTAGATATCCTTGATACTGGACTAGCTGCCCCATCAGCAAACCCTCATAAGCGAATAAGCCCTACAACGGCTCAGCATGTTTTAGATGGGTTGAGTGGTAAAATAGCAGCTGTTTTAGATAATGGACCATGTGGTATTGGCGTTGAATCTACTATTCTTGACCTTACCGTTGAAGTACCAACCATATTAAGACAAGGCCCAATCACTCAGATTATGATAGAAGACGTTTTGCGTACCCAGGTAATAATTGCGCACAATCATTCCTCAAAGGTAGCTGGTAATATGAAAGAGCATTATCAGCCGAATACAAAGGCTTCATTGATGACATTTGAGGAAATAAAAAAATATATATCATCACCAAAAAATAGTAATCAGAAATTTGCCATCATGCATTATTCTGAATTCGAGATTGGTATCAAGAGTGCATTCCTTAATCATATTTTTCAAAAAATGCCTCTTTGTAAAAATGACTATGCAAGAATCATGTATCAAAAATTACATGAGCTTGATGCTATGAAAGCACATAAAATATTAATTGAAGTGCCACCAAAAACAGCTCATTGGGGCGATGTTTTAGATAGGCTTTCAAAGGCTACAGCTTTAAATAAGATTGATCACAGCTCTTAATAAGCGCTTTTGTTAAAACTCTTGATTTTCGCAACCATTTTTTTATAGAGTTTGGTTATAAATTTTTAACTCTAGGGGGAAATGTGGAAAAAAATCAAACTTCTTATAAATTATCAGGGCTACTGGGTTTACTGTGTTTGGCTGTTTTGCAGATGAGTCAACTTTGTGCGTCTAAAAGAACATCTTTAAAGTCACAGTCCAATTATACTCAAGCTGGTAGAACTAAGAGATCAGATAAATATCACATAATCGATGAAAACTTTAATTTTAGTAATAATGATCCGCTTGATAAAGATCTAGCAAATAGAGATAATTCTGGTAATCCCTTAGATGTTGATGGAAATTCAATTAAGGTAGGAACTAGAAAAGCATTTGCAAGTGGGTCTTCGAAAAGAGATAAGCCATTTACCTTGGATAATCAAAAGTTTTATTTAGAGCGTAGAGCTGAGCAAGCTAAAGACAGGCAGCCTGAAAAAGAGTCTAGGGAAAATAGACTAACAGATCTTGGTATCAAGCTTGAAGATCTGTTAGATAGAAAGGATATTGGCAGAGATAGTCGTAG
>JAPLIP010000013.1 GCA_026389065.1 Candidatus Dependentiae bacterium | reverse complement strand
TTGCCACGAAGCACTAAGGTAAATCCAGCTTGCTCTAAAATCATTACTACAAAATCCCAAGCCTGGGTTATGGTTACCAGTCGCCCTGCATCAAATGTAACCGTAGATGTAATAGTTTCTGTTTCTGGATATAAAATATTAATTTTTAATTTTTGGGCAAATTCATTTAATAAATCTTTAAGGCTTTTTTGATCATATTTAAATTCTACAAGTTCGCTTGAAATAGTTGACGTAGAGCGTTTTTTTTCTACAGCGTCTATTTTTTTATCTAGTGCCGCAGCATCATAATCAGAATCTAAAAGCATTGCTTGAGACATGCTGCTCATAGCAAAAAACAACGTCCAGATTATGTGCTTGTGTATAATTTGTTTGTATTTTGACATCTTTTATCCCTATTCTTCTGCTGTAAGTGTAGCAATCGACATGCTTACATTAAATTTTCTAGCATGACTCACTCTTGTAATGTCTACAAACGCTATGTAATCGATTTGAGAAAATTCTAAAGGTAAACTTTCTTCTATATAACCGCTTGCTACCTTTTTTCTAACAAGCTTGGGAACAACTGATTTTGTCTCTGGCAACTTCTCGCCCAAATCTTTAAAAAATATCTGAATATTAAATTTTTTATCTTTACCTAACGCTTCAACCACCTTGCTCTTTTGCTGCTCAACCAATTGAAATTTTGTTAAAATTTCTTGTACTGAGTTTCTAGATTTATTAAGCATCGATATTTTAGCCTTCATTTCTTGCAAAACCATAAAATGTCTTACAAAAATAATAACGAGACACAAAGCAATAGTGCCAACATAGACTCCGCCCCAAAAACGCAACTCTTTACGATCCAGGCTGCTAATAAAATTGTAAATGGTGTCTAAGATTATCATATCGATCCCTCACTGCCCTCTTTAACTTTAAGTTGCACAGAAAATGAAACTTCTCGCGGCTTTTCTACCAACGTTAATGATGTAAGCTCCATCAACTCTTCTTCAAACACACCTACAGCCTCTATGCTTTTAACAGTGCCAATCATTGAAACTTTATCATAATCAATATGCATTGAAAGTATCTCAAGGCCAATAGAAGATCTATCCACATGTATACTTAAATCTTGCAAATATTGCAGAATGGATCGTTCATTTTTTCTAGAAAACGAAAACCATAAAACTTTTTCTTTATTAAAAGCATCTTGAGTTTTTTCAACGATTGTTTTTAAATTTTTTTCACTTTTTAAATCTATATTCATACGATTAGAAATCGTGGTAACCAGTTGTTTTTTTGAAACATTATAATTTGCCTCCCACTCTGTAAGAACAGTGCTACTTTTCCAAATAGCTCCACCAAGGCACAAAATAGTCATACAAAATATGGTTATGAGCTGTTTATTTAAAAGGCTTATATCAGCTTTACGAGCAAATGATTTCAAGAAATTAATATTTTGCTGATAATGCGTAAACAGACCAAGAGAAAGCAAAGCAAAAGAACTTACGCTTAACTTCTCTTTGCTCGATTCTTTTATAGAAAGCTGTTTAACTATTTTTTCTACATCAACAAAAGAAACACTGCTTCCAAAAACATCGGTTGCCTGCCTAGAAAAAACTAAAAGATTACAACCTAGACCAGAGAGCCAAATTTTTTGAGGCGAAACAAAAGTAAGGTTTTCTTGTTTTTCAAAAAAACTTAATGTCTTTGAAGCTTCATCTAATATATTTTTTAATTCTTTAGTTAAAATAGACTCTGAAATCTCTGTTTCTTTTAGAGAAATTAAATCGTTTGCTACATCATAATAGGATTGACCAGTTTCTTTACTTATCGATTGAGCCACATCGGAAATACCGAAAGGAATGATTCTCATAGCTTTAAGAAGGCCGTCTTGCATGTACAAAATTCGTATGACATCAAATCCAATGTCTACTAAAAGCTCTACGCGCTTGTGCTTTAATTCTGTTTGTACAACATTTTCAAACTCTTTATTTGCATCAGGCTTGCGATTAAACAACCCTTTAAAAAAATTTAAAAGATTTTGAAATTTAAATGATTTTGGAGATGGAAGTAAAAGATTTAAGGAAATAGGCTTACTGACGAGCTGAGAGGTTATCCCCTGCGATGCAACAGCCAAAGAACTTGAAGAATAAATTCCCCAAAAATAAAGTTCATACAGCGCAAAAAGATCAATAGTGATAACGGAAAGTGATATTTCTGCTTTCTCAAATAATAAGTAATGAGCATCTATATCTTCTTTTCGTGCAGCTGCTACCAAAACAGTTGATATTTTTTTATCTAGATCTTGCGATGTAACCATAAAATCAACGACAGCTTCGTCTACAGAAAATGGTAAAAGCGACTCAACTTCATACGCAACAATCATATCTAGTTTGTCGCGCCCTAAAAACGGAAGAGATAATTCTTTAAATGCTACCGCAGAGCTTGAAAGCGAAGTGACGACTTCATCATATTTTCCAATAGATGATGCTATCTTTTTTATCGCATTAATTTGTGATTGCGTAGAAAAATCTTTTAGATTAATGGTGATATTGTTTTTAATTTCTATGCCGCGACCTTTATAGTCAATCAGCAATCCTTGCACCATGACAGGAGTAATATTAAAACTTAAAACGCGCTTAGAAAAAAGATAATATTTACCAACTCTATATGGAACTAAAATGTCACGAAACATTACTTACCCTTCCCTAGCTGCACACTACCACTAATAGAATTTTTAATCTCTTGGGCGCTTAGGCTCGAGATCATATCATCTGTCATCGTAACAACAGATGGAGCTTCTGATACTTCTTTCTTTTTTAACTGTTTTTTCTTAGTTGATTGTTCTTTTTTCTGTTTGCTTTTTGCAACTAGAGCTTGCCTTGTTTGTTTTCTTTTCTCTGATGCAGATAAAGATTCTAGTGGCTCTACTGGCTCATTAATTTTTGTTACCTCAAGATGATTTATTTTTTCATCAACGCCCATTCTTTGCTTCATCAACGCCCATTCTTTGCGCAAAGTTTTTACCAGATTTTAGCTCTTGAAAGGACCTTAATTCATCCGTTCCAAAAAATGATTTTTGAATCGGATCTTTTTTGGACATAAACCAATCATACTGATCAATAAGCTCAATGTTTTCTTGAGCCTCTCTTAATTTATAATCAGTGTAATCATCAATATCTTTTGAATCACCAACTGGATCAAGTAGGCGTGGTGCAATAAAAATTAAGAAGTGATCGCGACTTATTCTTCTTGATTTTGATTTAAAGAACCAGCCAAAAACCGGAATGTTTTCTAAAAACGGCACTCCATTTGATGCTGAAGTATATGTCTCTGTCATAATTCCACCAAGAACTAATGTTTCTCCATTAGCCACAGAAGCTACTGTTGTGACCTCTTTTTTATTAATTGGAGATCCACCAGAACCCTGAGAAATTGCTGGCCCATCTGTTGACTGCGCAAACTGATCATTTTTAACGGTAATTGCTAAATTAAAAATATTTCCCTTGGTAATTTGTGGAGTAATATTAATGCTCAGCGTTGCCTCAACAGGAACAAATCCAGTTGTTTTTAAAGAGCTAGACGAAAGAACTTGCCCAGAAATTTGCTGACGACTTTGTCCGCTTTTAAGAATTGCTGTTTGATTATTTGAAACTACAATAAACGGATTTGAAATAATATGAGTCGATGTAATTGTTTGCAACACTTTAAAAATTGCCCAAATTGGCTGACCAAGCGTTACTAAAATACTTCCTGTTTCGTTTAAAACAGAGCTTCCAAGAAGTGATGCCAAACTTGATTTTAATGAAAAATCAGTTGTTGATGGAGTTCCGCCAGTCGTAACAATTGGAGTTCCTGAAGGAATACCAGATGTTTGGGCCGTTACTGATTGCAAGAATGTTGGCCCAAGAGATGTTGAGCCAGGAGCCACATTGCCCAAACCATTTGGTCCACTAATTTGTGATCCTAATGTTTTTACATCAACGTCTGAAACGAGAACCATTAAAACTTCTAAGCCAACTTGCTTTTGCGCAACATCTAAATCTTTAATGAGTGGTTTTAAGGCCTCAAAATCTTGCTCGGTTGAATTAATAATCAGTGAGTTTGAGTGAGGATCTGCACCGATGGTCATTGGCTGAAAATACTTAATACCATCACGAAGTCCACCATATTTTGTCAGCGAACTGTCAGCCGAAGAACCAGGGCCGCCATATGAAACTATTTTATTTAAAATAGTTTGAATGTCGGTAGCGTTTGTGTACTGCAAACGATACGTAAATACTGGAGGAGAGTTACGATCAATAGCAATATCGATATGCTTAGTCACAAATTCTTCTACCCTTGCAACATCTTTTGCTGTGCCTAAAAGAATTAAAGAATTTGTACGATCATCAGGAACAATCACTACGTTTTGAGGGAAATACTCTAAAGATGATTCTTTT
>JAPLIP010000012.1 GCA_026389065.1 Candidatus Dependentiae bacterium | reverse complement strand
AGTTGTAAAGGTCATAATCAAAGACAAAAGATACAGATTTTTTTGTGCGAATAATTTTTTCATGATGCCTCCATATAATCTGATGAGTACAATAATTGTAAGCCTTTGTTTGTTGTCAGACTATGAAATTGTAAAATATTCTGGTTGAAAATACCAAGAGTTGATAAAAACTGTTGCAAACTGATCGTGTGATATAGAAGTCTGAACAATATAGTTTTTAACAAAGGAGAAATTAGTATGGAAAACACTCAAAAAGTTGTTCAAGCTTCCTATGCACTTTCGATAGTGGTGCTTGGTTATTTTGTCATTGAACAAGTTGCGCGTTACTTTCAATTTGGTAGCACGCAACTTTTTTTATATTTAGGAGTTACTGGTTGTGTTCTTCTTGCCTTGGGCATGTTTAAGTTCAAAAAAGGGTTAGGTTTTGGGTTGGTACTGACAGGGATGTGGTCTTTAATTTCTGGTAGCCTTCCATTTTGGGGAAAGGTGACAGACCTTCTTAGATTTTCGCTTGCTGTTTTAGCATTGTTAATTATTGGATACGCTTTGTATCGTTTGCAAAGACAAGGGAAATAACATGAAAAGAAATATAAATAGTTCATGGCAAGAATGGGTAATTGCAATTGCATTGGTGGTTGTTTTGCCTGCGACAATTTGGCTTGGCTTGCAAGTTGTTTGCCCGAAGGTTGAATATGAAAACTATAGTAGGAGCTATAGTAATTTCTTTAAAGAATATAGAGAAAAAGGAATTCATGACTATGAATCTAAAGAATATAAAAAATTAGATGCAGGATGGAAAAAAACTGATGCGTTTAAAACTCATGAGCGGCAACTATGCATAAATAATTTTGTAAAACTTTTAGTGGGTGGAACATTATCAATTGCTTTGTTATATATTGGCACTGTTTTTTTTATGCCAATTATTTCATCAGCATGCATTATGAGTGCGCTAATCTTACATCAAATGTGTGCATTCTGGGGTTCAACAATTTGCCCGACCGTTTATGGATTAAACATGCATCTTTTATCTATTTTATTTGCACTTGTTGGGTTGCTTGTTATTTTGCGAGCTGCATATCGAGATAGCAAAGATTAATTTGATTTACAAATGAAAAAGGCAGGAGGTAAATCCTGCCTTTTTTTATAACTAATTTTTTTGAATATTGCTTTGGGCATTCAGTAATGGGCGTCCCAGCTGAAGCCTTGGCGAAAGCTGGTCGGGGCGGCGAGACTTGAACTCACAACCCCTCGCTCCCAAAGCGAGTGCGCTACCAATTGCGCTACGCCCCGACACATAAGCAACAATTTACTCTCTTTTTGGATCTTTTCAAGAACAATGTTTTGTATTGCTTGATTTTCAGATGCTTTTAGAGAAGTTTTAGTCTATGATTTTTTTGCATCTTCTATTTTAGATTCAAGATCGTATAAGAAAAATTGATCAGCTCCAAGCCCAATAACTGTTAAATCAGATAAGCTTGAAATGCCATTAATTGCAGACACTGTGTTTTTTAAAGAAGCATCTTTTGCTAAGCTTGCTACGAGGTATTTTGCAGCCCTTGCTGCGAAAAGATTGCGCATAGCCTTCAAGTTTTTGGTTTTTTCGACGGCTATTTCTTTTGAAATTTCTTCAAGACATGATTTATTGTAACTTGAGTCTTTTTTTGCGCTACTGTTTTTTCGATCTAGGCATTTTTCAAGTTTTTCAGAGATGGTATACGAATTCGTATGTAGCTTGTCAGATAATATTGATTGAGTTTCGTAAGCTTCTTTTTTGAGAAATTTTGTGAAATTGCTAGCAGATGTTGGTGCTGAGATCATTGTCACAATAATTGATAAAAATAGAGAATGTTTAAACATTTTGCCCCCTTTGGCGATATTGAAAAAAAGATTTTATATGGGTACTATTTTACTAAAAACCTTTGAAGTGGTCAAAGTTTTTTTAGCTGGTAGCAATAAAAAAGGTATGGCTGCTTTATTGAAAGCAGCCATACCTTTTTTTATTGTTGTATTTTATTTTACTTCTTCAAATATTTTTTTAATTGAAGCAACAGAGTTTGCAAGTCCAGAAGCTTCATAAGGAATAATAATTAATTTATTATCAGAGCCTTTAGTCATTTCTGGCAGAGCTTGAATGTATTTAAGAGCGGTCAAATATTGAACAGGGTCGATATCTGGAATAGCTGCTTTCATAACTTCAAGTGATTTTGCTTCAGCTTCAGCAAATCTAAGTCTAGATAAAGCTTCAGCTTCTGCAGCAATTATTTTTGATTCCGCTTGTCCTTGAGCTTTAAGAATTTGTGATTCTTTTTCGCCTTCAGCATTTAAAATAGCAGAACGTTTTGCACCTTCAGCTTCTAAAATAATTGCTCGACGGTCACGCTCAGCTCGCATCTGTTTTTCCATAGCGATTTGAATATCGCGAGGAGGGTTAACTTCTTGCAGCTCAACACGATTAATTTTAACTCCCCATTTATCTGTAGCTTCATCTAAGATGATGCGAAGTTTTGTGTTGATTTGATCGCGAGAGATAAGCGATTCGTCAAGATCAAGTGAGCCAATAACGTTACGAAGAGTCGTTTGTGTTATTTTTTCAATTGCTTCTGGAAGATTTGACACTTCGTACACAGCAGCTTTCACGTCAGTTATTTGATAATAAAGTAGTGCGTTAATTTCCATCATAACGTTATCTTTTGTAATTACGTTTTGTTTTGGAAATTCATACACAGCTTCTCTTAAATCAATGCGATAGAAGTTTCTAGTAAATGTTTCGTATCGTTTGTTTTGTGAAAAATAAAGAAAAGTCCAAAGGCAATAACGTTTTTGATCCACAAACGGCACAATTAAATGCAGTCCAGGTGTCAAAACTCTGTCAAATTTACCAAGTCTTTCAATGATTACTGTTTCTGCTTGTTGTACCAAGATAGTGCTTTTTAAAAGTAAAATTACCATTAAAAAAAGAGGCACAATAAAAAAAATTCCTACTTCAAATAACAACATAATAAATCCTTTATTGTTAATGATTGTTTTGGGCGATCTGTTTTTTAGTTATGGTCTATTAAGACTATTTGTAGGTGGCAACCTTGAACACCGGTTATGGTTGCAAGCATTCCTACTTTGAGTTGAGGTGATTTTAGATTTTGATGAACTTGTAGCTTTATGGGCCATGTTTCATTGCTTACTTTTCCGTATCCAGACAATTCGCAAAAATCATCGACTGATGTAATTTCAACTGTTTTTCCAATGAGTTGATACATGTTTGATAGGTATGCCTTTGATCCTTTTTGTTTTTGGCTTTTTTTTGCATATCGATGCAGTAAAAAAAGAGCAATTAAGGTTGTCGCAAAAAAGACTATACACTGAGTAGCAATACTTTGAGTTTCAATGTCTAAGCAAATTAATGGAAACCAGTTTGCATAATCATAAAAACTTAATAAAAACAGACAGGCAGATCCTATCGCAAGAGACAGGAAATAAAATAAACCTGGGTTAGAAAGTTCTAGAATTATAAAAGAGACAGTTAGAAGAAACCATACATGTGTCATAGGTTTTCCTTTCGATAGTAGAAAGATGGATTGTCATTAAATGGTCGGGGCGGCGAGACTTGAACTCACAACCCCTCGCTCCCAAAGCGAGTGCGCTACCAATTGCGCTACGCCCCGACATATGACTTTTATCAAAGATTTGAAATTTTTTGGGGTGAGCGATGGGGATTGAACCCATGACCCCCAGAACCACAACCTGGTGCTCTACCAACTGAGCTACGCTCACCACATTAAGTAGTAAGAAGTATACGCGTAATCGCACAAAAAGCTAGAGTGGTTTTACAGAACTTGTTAAAAAGCATATACTTAATAAAAGCCTTAATATAAAGATGTTATCGCTAAAAAGTGTTTATTGTTTGTTCAAATGTTAGAGGGGGCTCTACATGAAAAAGTTTTTATTTCCAGCAGCGTTTTTTGTTATCTGTACGATTGGTTCATCTGTGAGGCCTAGCTTTACGGTGACATCGGGACCGGTTTATTCTAAAAAAAAGGCAGAGATAGATCGCTTGGAACGAGCAGAGTTAATAAGAGTAGAGACTTTGTATCGTTACTTAACAAATTTAGAAGAAGCTGAAACCCGTGAGGACTTATATGCTGATTATGATATATATAGCTTTCAGCGTCTAAAAAATAAGCTATCGAGAAAAGAAACAGAATGTCGAGTAGCTATTAAAGAAAGTGAAAATAGGGACCTTAATTTTTTGAAGATTAAGAGTAGTGCAAATCTTAGAGAGTTATATAGAGAAAAAAGTGCAGCTGAACTAAGAGATGCAGAAAAAACTCAGATGTCTTCAAAAAGAGAAGAAGAAAAGGAATCTTTAAAGGGCTTAAAAAGTCTTGTTTTATATTTTAATGAAAGCGATGATCCAGAAATGATCAAAGCTATGAAAGATTTTAATCGTGCAAACAAAGGACGACCCAGGCCCTTTAGGTTTTTAGGCGACATTGTAACAAAAGCTTTTTAGTTTAGTTGGTATACTATTTTTAGTTATAGCGCGATATCATGAACTTTAGGTGCGTGGTATCGCTTCATTTTTAAAGAAAGGTTGATTTTAATGAATGAAATAAAAGTAGTTGGCGCAAGGGAACATAATCTTAAAAACATTTCGGTTTCTATTCCAAAAAATTCGTTAGTTGTTATTACTGGTCCTTCTGGATCTGGTAAAAGTTCACTAGCCTTAGACATTTTATTTGTTGAAGGTAAGCGTCGTTACATGGAATCACTTTCGTCTTATGCTCGTCAGTTTTTAGGGATAGCAAAAAAACCAGACTTTGATCGAATTGATGGGCTCTGTCCTGCTATTGCCATAGAACAAAAAACAGTGGGTCACAATCCTCGCTCTACGGTTGGAACCATTACAGAAGTTTATGATTATTTAAGGGTTCTTTTTGCAAGAATTGGAGTGCCGCATTGTAGCCTGTGCAGCAAAGAAATTAAAGCTTACAGTGCAAGCCAGGTTGCCCAATATGTTTTGGCCAGCTATGGACAAAAAATTGTGACAATTGTTGCTCCAGTTGTTCAAGAGCGCAAGGGTGAGTTTAAACAAGAACTTGCAGATTTCTTAGCAAAAGGCTTTTACAGATTTGTTATTGATGGTCAGCTGCATAAAATTTCTCATGTTAATGAGATTGAAGCCTTAGGGCTTAAAAAAAGTTATAAGCATTCCATTGACGTCCTACTCGATAGCATAACGATCGATCAAGATGACGATTGTCTATCTCGAGTCAGTGAAGCTGTTCAAAAAAGTTTTGATTTTGCAGATGGTCTTTGCAAAATACAAGTCGACGATGTTTCAACATTGTATTCATCAAAGCGCATGTGTTTAGGCTGCCAGGTTGCATTTCCAGAGCTTGAACCTAGATTCTTTTCTTTTAATTCTCCTGTTGGTGCATGTCAAGTCTGTGATGGTCTTGGTGTAGAGCATGAGCAAGAAAATGATGGATATGAACTTTATATGATGCGGCAGGTAAAAGCTTGTCATCAATGCTTGGGGCAAAGGCTCTCTAGGCAGGCGTTATCAGTTACCATTGGAGGCAAGAATATTTTTGAGGTTGGCGATATGCCAATCGATCAAGCGGTTTTGTTTTTGCAAAACTTACAATTATCTGAATTTGAAGCAGAGATTGCGATAAGTATTTTAAAAGAAACTACACAACGGTTACAGTTTTTGGTTAACGTTGGGCTTTCTTATTTGTCTTTAAATCGAACAGCTCGTACGCTTTCTGGCGGCGAAGGACAGCGCATTCGTTTAGCAAAACAAGTTGGCTGTGCGCTCAGCGGCGTTCTTTATATTTTAGACGAGCCAAGCATTGGCCTTCATCAGCGAGATAATGATCGGTTGATAGAGACTTTAAAATCATTAAAAGATCTTGGCAACTCTGTGATCGTGGTAGAACATGATATTGATACCATAAAAATAGCTGACTATGTTATTGATATGGGTCCTGCGGCAGGTGTGCATGGTGGAATGGTTACAGCTTGCGGAACGCCACAAGATCTTATGAACAACCCAAATTCGCTTACCGGGAAATATTTATCTGGAGAGCTTGAAATTAAGGCTCCAGAAATTAGACGAACGACGGATAAGTTTTTAACCCTAAAACATGCAACTAAAAATAATTTACAGGATGTAACAGTTTCATTTCCCTTGCATGTTTTATGCTCTATTTCAGGGGTTTCTGGTTCTGGAAAAAGTTCTTTGATCTTTGAAGAGCTTGTTCCAACTCTGCAAAAAGAGCTTGATTCATTTCAGAAATGGCAGATTTTTGACAAAACTAAGATTGATGGCCTTGAGCATATTGAAAACATGGTCCAAATTGATCAAAGCCCAATCGGAAGAACATCTCGCTCAAATCCAGCAACGTATATTGGAATTTTTAATGGTATTCGAGAACTCTTTGCTGGGCTGCCAGATAGTAAAATTCGTGGGTATGATGTTGGGCAATTTAGTTTTAACGTAGCAAAAGGGCGATGTTATAAGTGTCATGGAGATGGAATTATTACTGTTTCTATGCATTTCTTGCCTGATGTGATCATGACTTGCAAGGCTTGTCGCGGTAAGCGGTACAGTGTAGAGACTCTACAAATTTTATACAAAGGAAAAAATATTGCAGATGTGCTTGATATGACGGCATTTGAAGCAAAAGAATTTTTTAGTGCACATACTGTTTTAGTTAAAAGATTGCAGCTTCTTTGCGATGTTGGTCTGGATTATTTAAAACTTGGACAGGCGTCAACAACTCTTTCTGGCGGAGAGGCGCAACGAATCAAGCTTGTTAATGAGCTTGCAAAGCGTGGTCAAAATACCTTGTATGTTTTAGATGAGCCCACAACGGGTCTTCACTCGCATGACATTGTAAAATTGCTTGTTGTTTTAAATCGACTTATCGATAAAGGCAACTCAATTATCGTTATCGAGCATAATTTAGACGTGCTAAAAGTTTCAGATTTTATCATTGATCTTGGTCCAGATGGTGGATTTGCTGGTGGTCAGATAGTTGCGCAAGGGACTCCAGAATATGTTGCTCAGGCTGCTAATAGTTATACTGGAAAATATCTTAAAAAGCATATGGCTCAAGCTATTTAGCTTGTTTTAAAAACAATAAAAAACCGACATTCAAAATTGAATTGAATGTCGGTTTTTTATTGTTTAAATTTTTTATTAAAGAGCTGATCCGAAGATATCTCGAGACAAGGGTGAATTCGCCGGATTATACTTAGGTGTTATCAAAATGCGATATTCTGGAAGCTTTTGATTGCACTGAAGCTGACCTTCATAAAAATCGAACCCTTGTAGATCGCTAGAAGCGTGAGCATGCTTTGGTTTCCAAGCAGCCATTTTTGAACTTTTCCATCCAAGGTATGCAGATAATGTTTTTTTAGGAATGTATTCCTTTGCAGATGGGTTTAAACCTTGTGAGCAGATTGCCATAATTGGCAGCAAGCTAAAACACATAGAAATGAGAGGTAGTTTTTTCATAAAAGCCTTAATTTCAGCAGCGATTGATTATATTTAATAAATTAATTTAAAATGATTATTTAATTTTGTCCAGATGTGGTAATTTGATTTTCCTTTTTTAAGGAAGTCGCTTTCCATGCTGTCATTAAATACCACTCTTCTTTTTCAGGATTTTTTTCATGTCCTGGGAATCTTGAACAATAAGAGCTATCTTTAAAGCATCCACCGGTATGATTTCTTTTGACTTCTTTCCACTCAAATCTTTCAAATCCTAGCTCTTTAAATAGTTTTGAATTTTTAAAAGACTCAAAAGCATCATAGAGTTCAGAGTCTTCCACATTGTTAATATGTGCTATCAGCCAATCTTGTAGAGGATTTTGGGCAGAAGAGTCAGATGGTCTAATAAAATGCGAATTAATTACAATTCCGGTAAAAAATAATAAGAAAAGTTGTTTTTTCATGGATAACCCTAAATCAATGACCCTAATAGCTTTTATTAAATATCTTAATGTAAAAAGTATAAACAAACGCCATATTTTTTCAAGAAAAAAGCTTTTGCTGGTAGCATAATTTGATTGTTGAATTCTAAGGGTTTTTTGAAAAAATTGAAAAAAAACAAAGAATTGGTATTGTTATAATATCTTTTTTGGCTGATTTCAATAGGGTTTTTAAAGGAATTTTCTTGCAACAATTTGAGCTATTTGGCAATCAAGACCTATCTGGTCTTACCCCACTAATGAAGCAGTATTTTACGATAAAGGCAGAACATAAAGACACGCTTATTCTTTTTCAGGTTGGTGATTTTTATGAGTTGTTTTTTGATGATGCTAAAAAGGTATCAGAGTTTTTAGGAATAACGCTGACAAAGAGGGGTATGTTTAATGGTCAGCCGATACCTCTTTGTGGATTTCCTATTCATGCAGTCGATCATTATATTACCCGTTTAGTTAAAGGGGGCTTTAAGCTAGCGCTTTGTGATCAGTTGGAAGTCGCAACAGCTGGAAAAATGGTAGCTCGAGGTGTTACAAATGTGCTTACTCCTGGCATGCTCATTTCAGAAAATCTTTTGGATAGCAAATCGAATTCTTATCTTTTTTCTTTTTTCCCAACAAAGGCCGGCTATGGATTACTTTTTTCAGAACTTTTAACATTGCAGCTTCATGCAACAGTTTTGCCCTATGGATCATCTAGGCAACTTGAAGCAGAGCTGTTTCGTTTTTTGCCAGATGAAGTTCTTTTGCTGCAAAATAAATCTATGCATTCATATGAATCTTTTTTTAAGCAACGGGGTTTTTTTACTACTGCTTATGATCTTAATTTCGATAAATCTTTAATTGATCAAGAGACAGCATGGTTGAGCCAGCAGCTTGATGAGCAATCCTTTCGTGAGCTTGAAAAGCAAAACTCACTTTTATATGCAACGATTTTGTGGAAAAAATATGTGCAAAAAAACCAACAAAGAGCGCTTTGTGAGTTTAAATCAATCACCATGTATGAACCAGAATCATTTTTGATGCTTGATGGGGCTACACAAAAAAACTTAGATTTAATTAAAAATAGCTTTGATGGCTCAAGTAGTCATAGTTTGTTTTCTTTGATGGATAAAGCGATTACTCCAATGGGTTCTCGGATGATTAAGAGGTGGATTCTTTCTCCTTTGATGGATAAAAACATTATTTTTCAGCGTCAGAATGTGGTCCAGGAGTTTCTCTCTCAAGCTGTTTTTTTTCAAAAAGTTCAAGATGTCCTTTCAGGTTGTGGCGATATGCAAAGAATTGTTGGTCGGATAGCATTAGATCGAGCAAACCTTCAGGATTATGCAACGCTGGGAGTAATTTTAAGTAATTTGCCAGATTTGCAGCAGCTTTTAAAGTCGAGCAAGACTGATTTTTTAAATGGGTTAGTACAATCCTTGAGCGATTTTTCTGTATTGGAGTCTTTGCTTTTAGCTTCATGCAATGATGATAGGGATGTAGACGGAATCATTAAAAAAGGATTTGATGAGTCTCTCGATCGCGTGAGGGATATGGTTGAAAATGGCAGCAGTAAAGTCTTAGAGCTTGAGCGTCAAGAGATAAAAAAAACTGGTATTAACTCATTAAAAATTCGTCATAGCAGCTTGCAAGGTTATTACATTGAAATTACCAATACTCATTTAGATTCTATTCCAGAAGATTACATAGAGCTGCAAAGTTTAGTTGGTCGTAAGCGATTTACAACTAAGTTTTTGCAGGCGTTACAGTTTGAAATTTTACATGCGCAGCAGCAATTTTCAGGACTTGAAAAAGAAGTTTTTGGACAGGTGAAAGTTCAAGTAAAGGTTTATGTTCATGATCTTCGTATTGCAAGTCAAGCTCTTGCAAACGTTGATGCACTCGTTGGATTTGCAAAAGTTTCTTATGAGCTTGGCTGGGTCAAGCCAGAATTCGGTCAAGACAGAGATATTGTTATAAAAGACGGTAAGCATCCAATTGTAGCTTCAATGCTGTGTGAAAAGTTTATAGCAAATGATACCAACTTGACTGATGATCAATCTTTGTGGATCGTAACAGGGCCAAACATGGGTGGTAAATCTACATATTTACGTCAAGTTGCTTTAATTTGTTTGCTTGCTCAATGTGGTAGTAACGTTCCTGCCAAAAGCGCTCAGCTGGCGATTTTAGATCGAATCTTTACCAGAATTGGAGCTGGGGATTTTCTTGCTCAGGGGAAAAGTACTTTTTTGATAGAAATGGAAGAAACTGCTCAGATTTTACAGTTCGCAACAAAGCATAGTTTGGTGATTTTAGATGAGGTTGGTCGTGGCACGAGCACCTATGATGGGCTCGCTCTTGCACAAGCAATAGTCGAGCATATTTTTAATAAAATTACAGCACGCTGTCTTTTTGCGACGCATTATCATGAGCTTACAGACCTACAAGAGAGTTTACCTGGAATTGTAAGTTATTATGCTGATAGCGTGCGTACAGCAGCAGGAATTCTTTTTTTACATAAAATTGTAGCTGGTAAGGCTGATGGTAGCTTTGGTCTTGAAGTTGCAAAGTTAGCTCGCATTCCAAATGAAGTCATTTTTAGAGCTCAGCAGGTACTATCAGGACTGCATGGAAATAGCTCAAATTTGACCAGGGGCGAAAGTTATAAGCCTGCGACTTCTCATTATGGGTTGCATGAGGCTGAAATCGATCCTGCCTCAAAAATAATCATGGATCGACTTTCAAATATCGATTTTGATAATTTATCACCAAAGCAGGCATTCGACCTTCTTTGGGAGCTTAAGGGGCATACGGCTCAAAAAAGTCAGTTCTAATAACATTAAAAAGTGGTGGCAGCCTTTGCAGACTTTCGAGAAATAGCGTATTTTGAGTATATAAAATGGATTAAAAAGTGCTCAAAATCCTGTGAGTGAAAGGGCTTTCAAATGAAGAAATTACTTAAAAATTTAATACTTTTTGCTGTTATAACGTTTTGTGATTTTGCTCACCATGCAGTTTCGCAGACAAGTCACTTTAATGTTTCTTTTAATCCGGAAGCTTCTTTTAAGCCATTAGATCGATTGAAAGTATCAAGCAACGGGCTAAGAAAAAAAGATAGAAGGATTTCTATGTCTGCAAGCTCAGAGTATTTAAGCATACCTGTTGTTGCAGATAACTCAGAAAAATTACCCAATCATAAGCCGTTATCGCATGTTGACGTTTTACCAGAGAATAAAAAAAGAAATATTGGAGTAACGGTGACAAATTCATCAGAATTTCAAAATAAAAATTATGATAATCATGCTAGTCAGTCGAATTATGAGCAAGGATATAATCAATACTTGCCGTTTCAAAATCAATTGAATCCTCGGCCTAGGTCTTTGGCTACACCAAATGATCAGGCTACGCAAAATTATTTAACTTATTCGGTTGAAAATCAAAAGCCTGAAATGAATGCAAATAATGCTGTAGGCATTGATTATAAAAAAGCATCAAAAAATTATGTAGATGATTATTCATCTCCAATTCAAAATATTAAGCAAGGTATTAAGCCCGTTGATAAAATAGCTACAAATGCTCAGATTGAAGTTGAAAAAGAGTCAGTAAATGAGCAAGTAAGTGAAAGCTCATCTGATTCGCCGGCTGAACCAATTTTACAAGTACCATTACCAATAGCGGAACCAGAAATAAATATTGATCAGTTTATAAATACAAATTTAGAAATTCAAGCGATTCAAGAGCCTGAGATTAATCAAGCGGAAATGCCAATTTTTACAGGAGATCAAAATAAAGTTCCTGATGCGCCTGTTGTGGTAACTCCTGAAAGCGTAGAGGCTCAAGAGATTATGAACATAGATCATATAAAAGAAGATATTTTGCAAATTGCAGAAGTACCAGAAAATATTGAAAAGATAACTCTCTTGGAAAAAGATCAGGCTGTAGAGATTGCAGAAAGTATTGATAAAGTAATGTTGCAGTCAGAAGATCCAATTGTAGAAGTACCAGAAAATATTGAAAAGATAACTCTCTTCGAAAAAGATCAGCCTGTAGAGATTGCAGAAAGTATTGATAAAGTAATATTGCAGTCAGAAGATCCAATTGTAGAAGTACCAACGAAAGTTCAAGCTGTAAATCCAAGGTTAAAAAATATCAAAGCTTTTTATAAGGGCGTAAACCCTGCGATATTTAAGCAGATGCTGCCAAAATTAATTATTAATGATTTGCCAGTGATTGGTATTCCTGAGCAAAAGCCTATGGCCTTGCAACAAGAATCGATTATTAAAAAAATATTAAATAAAGGCGGCGGGCTGTGGGCTGCTTTTGTAGAAAAGATTAAAAATATAAAGTTAGGTGAAATTGAAGATGAATTAAGTTCTGATAGTTTAATTTCTTCTGACTCATTAAGTAACGATTCAGGTGCTCAGTCGCCAAAATCTATGAGCGATGATGATTTAATTGATTCTGCGCTCGATAAGTTTATTAATGATAGAATAGAAGATGGGCCAACGGCCCTGCCATTTGATGATTGCTGTGCAAAAGCTTTGCCATCACCAGCATATGGACCAAGCATTGAAACTTGTATCGAAGCGATTGCTGCAACAGCTACAAGCATTAAATGCTTGCCATAATAAAAGTTAATTTAAGCAATAAAAAACTCCCGAACCGTTCGGGAGTTTTTTATTGCTTAAATTAACGTATTGATTAATTGTTCTCAGATTGTTGATTTAAAAGAGCAAGTGGCGCGCCAGAAGAATGCGTTGCTCCTAAAAAGTTGGTCATTGAACCAACTACAGAGTTGGCCTTTTCTCTATCTGACAATAAGCTTTTATTAGTTTTGTTTCGTTCAAGATAATTAAAGTAATCAGATGGCTTTGATGGTCTTTGTAAAACAAGACCTTCAAGGTTGCTTGATCCAGAAAGCCTAACTCCGTTTAAAGTTACACGAGCATGATCAATTTTGGTTGTCCCGATCTGTTCAACTCGAGATTTAAAATCACTGTCCATGTTTGAGATACCATACTGTTTTAAATCATCACTTGAGAACCATGTGTAGACTGGGCCGATAGCATGAGCACCTGTTTTTTTATAGTTACCCTGTTTTTCTTCTATGATACAAACTAAGGTTTCGCCATTATTTAATTGTACAATTTTACTTTCTGGCCAGTAAAAACCGATACCATTAGAGTCTGATTTTACGGTCAGCTTCTCACCAGATACTGGAATACCAAATAACGTCGTTTTTGCTCTTTTTGCGCCAGACATGCGAGATGATGATGCTTCAAAGTTTGGGGTTGCAATGGTTGCAAAACTTTTTAAAGCCGGATTTGAAATGTTTGGAGGCGTTACCGCTTGGCTGTACTCAATCACTCCAACATAGACTTTTCCATTTTTTAAAGTAGCTGTTCTAGATGCTTGGTCGTAATGTTCAAGGTCGTCACCTTTGTATCTTGCATCTTGAACCAATAAATCTTGGTCGGGCTTAGAATTGTTTGATTCATCTGTGTGTGGGATTCCGTATAAAGTTGTGATTTGTCTAATGCCGCCAGGTCGAATAAAAGAAGTTTTATTGTCATTTTGATTTGGTGTTGGCATTGCTCCAAACAACTTTAACTCTTTATTCATAACATTTGGTGGAGTAACTGATTTATTATATTCAACAACGTTGTGAAAGGTAATGGTAGCTGTTTTAGCTATAGGATCATAAAATCCAACCATTTTTGACAAGTCTGGTTCTTTAATTGAATTGGTAGAAGTTTGAGCATCTTTTTGTGACAATGCTAGCTTAAACGGCAGTGGGCGCCCATTATCGCTTAGATACATTTTTTTGGTAACACTAATTACTAGAAGTCCCAAGATTAGATATTTGGTAATTCTCATGAAATAAACCCTCCCTTTTTTTAGTTATATAAAGCCCTTTTATAGAATTGTAGCAATATTCTTTTTCGGTTTACAAGAGTTTTTGTAATAAGTTAAAAAATCGATTCTTTACAGGGTTGATAAAGTGTGTTAAAATTATGTTTATTAAATGAAATCACGCGATCAAAAGGTTATGTTCATGGAACGACAAGACTCATTCACTAAATATGCAATCTTTCAGATTGGCACTAAGCAGTATCAGGGCATCGAAGGCAAAACAGTTTCGATTGAAAAAATCGATGGTGAAGCTGGAGCTTTGGTAGAATTCAAAGAAGTTCTTCTCAAAAAAGATAATGATACAGTTGAAATTGGGCAGCCTTTTGTAGGTACTAGCTTAAAAGCAACGATTGTTAAGCACATGAAGGGTCCTAAAATCATCATTTTCCGATTTAAACGTCGTAAAAAAAGCCGGGTGAAAAAAGGGCATCGTCAACCGCAAACAATTATTCGTGTCGAATCTTTCTAGAAATTAGTAGTTTTGAGACAAAAATTCATAAAAAAAGGTGAGCTTAAAAAGCCCGCCTTTTTTTATGTTTTAATGAGATAACAAAAAACCCTATTCTTAAAGAGTAGGGTTTTTTGTTAAGTTTTTTTAATTTATGCAAAAATGGTAATAATGCTACCAATTGCAATAATGCTCATACCAATGACTTCAAATTTATTCCAGTGTTGGCGGTATAAAATAGCTCCACCAATCATGGTAAGTGGTAGATAAAGCTGCACGATCCCAGATATAATGTTTTTATTTTCAATCATGTCAAAAACGCTGTAGTAGCAATAAACATAGCCAATATGTAAAAAAGCTAATGTTAAAACTAGTCTTTTGTGGTCTGAAACAAAAGCTCCAAGGTTTATATGCTTTCTTGAGGTATGCCAGATCCAGGATAGTAATAAAATAATATTAAAGCACTGTACGCCAACGTTCATATAAAGAGGAATTACTGTTGCAAAAGGTATTCCATGGGTATGACGAGTTAATAATTTTAATATTTCTCTTGTCGTTGGATCGTAATGTGCAGTGCACAGATAAGTGATAAGTTCAGGTATTGCAATCAAAGATGCATTTAAAATCGACCAAGAAACCAGACTTTTATCATATTCTTTCAAAGATTTTATCGGGTGTTTCATTGATAGCCTGGTTAGTCCAGAAATAAGAGCGCCTATGACAATTGTCATCATGCCTATTGCTGAAACAAGTGTCATTTTATCGCCTAAAAAATGATATCCAAGCGTTGAAATAATAATGCTCATTTGGCTTAAGGCGACAATCTTTGAAACATTGTGACGTTGAGCTAGATAATCAAATAAAATATAGCTTCCAATCAAACAAGCAGAAGACGTTAGATATAGTGGGAAGTTTGTATAGGTAAAATCAAATATAATAGTTTTTAATGGATTTGAATCAAACTTAATGAATACATCTTCAAAAATAAAAAGTGAGCTAATTGCCGAGTAGGTCAAAAGATGTATCCAAAAATAGACTCGTAAAACATGTTTTGAAACTTGGTTTAATAGTAAAAAATACCAAGTTAAAAGTATCATCGCATTGCCGATGAGTATTTTCGCTATCAAATCTGAAGTTAAAAATTCCAACATAAAGTACCTTTTTTATGCATTTGGACAACAAATCTATACTGTTATTTATAAATCGTTTTTATAAAAAGTGAAGAACTATTGATTTTTAAAGATTAAATTAAGTATCTTATTAAGGTATGTAGGGGTTAGTTTTAAAAAAGGTAAGGGAACTTATGAAATTTTCTATAAAAAATCTTTTAGTTTTAGCGTTATTTTTTGTTTCTTCTGTTTGTAATGCTCAGGCATATGAGGAACAGCCGCATCAAATTTCTCCAGAAGAGATTCAAGAATTAAAGTCTCATGTGAAATATGATGATTTAAGTGATCCAGAACAAAAAAACGTTGATCAAAACATAGAAACACTGCAGTTAATTATTAATAGATCTTGGGTGCTAGAAAAACATATACAAGAATTAGATAAAGAAATTGTAGTTAGTCTAAATAGTCAAATTAGAGAGACGTCAGATCTTACGGAAAAGTCTCAGCTTAAACAATCTTTAGATAAATTTAATTCTGGCAATCATTATTTAGACGCGCGTGAGTTTTTACACTTAAAAGCATCTGTTCAGATAGAAGAATATGATTATTATAAAAAGCAGCATGATAAATTGTTTGATATGATTAGTAAGGCTGGAACTGATTCAGAAACAATGAAAGATGCTGATTGCTTTGCAAATTGGCCAGAATTAACCATCCCGTTTGATTTGAAAGATCAATTTCATTATTCACATAGCGCTTTTAATGATTATGATATTGAAAATTATTTAAATGCAGGTAAAGAATCTAATTTTGAAAAGACTGATTCTGATACAGAAAGTAATGATGAAGAGGTCTTGCCTGAGCCAAATCGACCAACAATACCTAAATTAAATTTTTCTAAATTATCAGAAGATGTTGTAACTCCAAGATCTGAGTCTACAAGCTCAAGAGAAGTTTCTAGTGATGGGCTAACACCTGAGCAACAGGGAGCTGTAAAGTTTTGGGGGTCAAAGTTTAGCCAAGCATCATCGAGACGATCAAATACTATAATTTCTAGCGAAAGTTCAAAGACTAACAGAGATACACTTTATAAGCCAGAGACTCAACTGGTAAAATTATCTTCAAATAATATTTTATTTGGACAAACTCCACGAGTTGTAAAATCATCTCCTGTTGAGAATAAACAGTTTAGAAATGTGGCTGTTCAGACAGGTGAAAGCGCTCAGTCAATTCCGTTTACTGCCAGGTTGAAAAGTGCAGTAAATAGTTTGGGAAGCCAGACTGCAAGAGGTGCAAGGTCTGTTTTAGATACTGCGCGCGAAACAACAGAATCATTATATGAAAAAAGCCGTAAAGCATTCATTGGTGAGCAAGCTTTTAATAGAGAAAAGCTTTTAAGGCCAAAAAGATTAGAGGATTCTGATGATGATGAGCATTTGGTTAGATAGTTTAAATGGTTATTTTGATTTATCTCTATCAAAGGCGGCGATGTCTTCATTTTTTCCTGAGACTATAAGTTCATCATAGTCAAGCAATGTGTAATTTTCATTGATAGAAATGAATTCTTTATCTCTTTTTACGGCAATGCAGTTAACTTTATAATTATTGTAAAGATCAAACTCTTTAACTGTTTTGCTTACAAAGTCTTCAGGCACTTGAATAAGTCCGATTGAAAAAGTTTTGCTAAGTCTTGCTAGGTTTTTAAATGGAGAGCTTAAAGTGTCTGCTAGATTGATAGCAGCTTCTTGCTCTGGTCTGATAACATCGTCAACTTTTAAAAGATTTAGTATTTCTTTTTGTGTTTGGGATGTTGCGCGAGCTATAACTTTTACATGTTTAAAGCGTTTTTTGATAATTGCTGCAATTAAAATTGCTTGTGCTACGTTTTCACCAATTGCAATAATTGCAACGTCGATTTCTTCAATTCCGATAGCTTCAAGAGACGCTGCATCGGTAATCTCTGTGCAAATTGCTTGTGTAACATAATTTTGAACAGCTGCTATTTCATGTTCGTTGGTATCGATAGCTAAAACTTCTGCTTGGTGTTCAGCTAGGCTTTTTGCTAATTGTTGACCAAATCTTCCTAGTCCAATAATACAAAATTTCATAATAAAAAATCCTCAATATCGTCGTCCTCGGGCTTGAACCCGGGGATCCAGCAATTAAATGGCTTCTAAATCAGTTCAGTGGTGAAAATTACTGTATCAGAAAAATAGAATTTAGTGAAACATATGAGTTTAACTTTATTTGTTTGTGCTTACAGGTCAAGAGAAAAGACAATAATGTATAAAAATATTGTCTTTTGCCTTGTTGGCATATTAATTTGTAGAAAAAATTGGTTAATATAAAGGATTCTCTATGCATGCAAACCATAAGATTTTAGTTTTTATTGGCTTATTGATAATTCCTTTAATTTCTAGATCGGAACTTTTAATAGTAAAAAGGGAGCATAATTTATTTAAGTCTTTAAGCGAGAAAGAGCGTTTGAAATATGGAGAGGGTATTGCACAGATATTTTTAAAATATCAATGGCCGACTTGCATAGCATCACAGCTTACAAAAGAAGAGCAAGATGAGCTTTTAACATCTGGAGTTCCACAAGCAGAAGAAATCTTTATACAGAAAAAAATTAAAGAGTT
>JAPLIP010000011.1 GCA_026389065.1 Candidatus Dependentiae bacterium | reverse complement strand
GGGCCTGCGCAGGCACCATGCTTGAAAGGAGTCCGGACTTTCCTCTCATAAATAAATTAATAAAAATAAATTTACAAGCGATTGCCTTGTCTGCCATATTTTTAGTTTAGCATAATCGATATGTTAAATCAAAAAGCCATTAGACCTCTTCTGAAACTGTATTTTTTTGGTTTTATGCAGACAAAAGCAATGCTCTTTTTTTTACCCCTTATTTCCTGTGGCTTGACCACAGGATCCAGCAATCTATTAAGATTCCATGTAATTTTATAAAAAACTTAAAATGATTTTTATTTTATGCTGGACCTCGTGGTCAAGCCACAAGGAATAAGAATAGGAAAATATTTTTTAGGTTTCAGAAGAGGTCTATTGTGTTAAACTAGAAAACCATTTTTATGGGTTGATTGCTTGGTGTCATAAGTTTTGTTTTCTATAAAGCAGAAAACAAATTTGGTTTTTTGTAATGGTTTGACAATCAAGGCTTATTTGATAATATTACGCATAGTAAGATTAATAATAATTTTTTATATTATAAACCACATTATAAGGAAACAAATGAAAAAATTTGTACTTTTAGCTTCATTTTTTGTAACAAGTATTGTTACCGCATTAGCTCCTGTAGTAGTTCCAGTATCAGCTCCTGTAGTAGTTCCAGTATCAGCTCCAGTAAAAACTTGGAAGCAATCTGCTTTTGAAAAATATTCAGCTGCTTCAGCTTATGCTTCAGACAAAGCTGCTGTTGCTAAAGCTTTTGCTGCATCAAAAACTCCAGTTTGCGTAACAAACGCATTAACTGCACTTGATGCACAAATCACAGCTCGTCCATATTGCGCAATCGCAATTGCTGCTGTTGTAGCTTATGCTGCAGCTAAGCTTACTTCTGACTCAGCACAAGAAGAAGACGAAGAAGATTACGCGTAATCTTTACTTAGTTCGAATTTAAAAAGCCGCTTAATTTGTAAAAAAATTAAGCGGCTTTTTCGTTGTCAATCATGAAATGGCTGGTTGGTAAAACGCCAAAGCGTTATAAATAAAAAGCAGTTGGCAAAGCAAGTCCAAATAATAGAAAATGGATGCAGTGGGTATTGTAAAAATAGATAAAGCATGATTCCATAAAAGATCTGATATGCAATAATTAAAATGCATGGAGCCAAAGATTTGTTGTATAAATCATTTCTTGTTTTTATTAAAAACCATGACACTGGCGCGAGAAACATACAAGTTAGGCCAACCATGCTGGTAGAAATAAAAGTTAATGCGTCCAAAAAAAACATCATGCTTGCAAGCATGAAAAGTGGCGTTGTGGTAAAAAGAGCGTAGGTGTAAGCAATGAGCAATGGATTAATAGCTGGGCTTTGTTGGAAACAAACAAAACATAATTGAAGGCAAAATAAGGTTATGACGGCCAATGTTTTTATTAAAAGTTTTATATAAAATTTCATAGTTTTGTGCTTATTTGTTTTGAGCTGTATCTGATTTCTAACTTCGTATAAATTGTGCTAATATAAAAGTATATTTATAGACACAATCTTACATTAAATTCGATTTAAAATTAAAGTTTTTATCTATATGAATAACTTCTTTTCAAAAATAATATTAATCATTTTTTCATTTTTTGTTTTTATGTTGGGTGCAGGTTGTTTTTTTCTGCACAATCATACAATTGATTTTTCTACCCTGCAACAAGACGTTGCTGGAAAGCCGTCTCTCCTTTTGGATGAAAATGGCAATACTTGGGGCAGCTTTCAGTCTGACCGTCGAGAATATGTTATGTTAGAATCTATGCCAGAATATCTTATTCAAGCTTTTTTGGTTACAGAGGACCGAGATTTTTTTAAGCATCCTGGTATTTCTTTTCGAGGCATCGTCAGGTCAATGATTGTTAATTTGTATCGAGGCAAAAAAGTGCAGGGTGCTAGTACAATTACTCAACAGCTTGTAAAGTTACTATTTTTTCATAGTGCAAAAACGTTTGATAGAAAAATTAAAGAACAATTGTATGCAATTTTAGTTGAGAGGCAGTGGAGTAAAGAGCAGATATTAGAATCCTATTTAAATAATGTTTATTTTGGTTATGGAATTTATGGTGTGCAGGCAGCAGCGCAAAGATTTTGGGGTAAAGATATTGGTGATGTAACCGTTGAGCAGGCAGCTGTTCTTGCAAGTGTTATGAGGTCTCCAAAGTTTTATTCGCCGATACATGCCCAAGAAAAAGTTATCAAAAGACGAAATATGATTTTAAAAATGATGCATGATTTGTCTGCGATTAATTCATCTGTTTATCATCAAGCCATTTCTCAAAGCCTTAATATAAAAGATCCAGATTTAAATGTTATTGCGCCACACTTAAAAGAAACAATTAGGATTTTTTTAGAACCAATGGTTGGAAAAGAAATTTTATATGGTGGTGGATTAACTATTCAGACTACGCTAAACATGAATCAGCAAAAAATATGCCAAGAGGTTTTTGATAATCATATTCGACTACTAAGAAAAGATTTGCACCCTGAAATTGATGGTGGGCTTATTTCAATGGATCCTTCAACGGGAGAAATTCGAGTTATGATTGGTGGCTTTGATTTTAAAAAATCAAAATATAATAGGGCAATTCAAGCACACAGACAAATGGGTTCCGTTTTTAAGGCATTTGTGTATGCCTCTGCCTTACAAAAAGGACTTAAGTTTTCAGATATTGAAATCGATGAGCCAATAGAATTATCACAAAATGGAAATATATGGCGTCCAAAGAATCATAATAATAAATTTATAGGACCAATGACGAGAGCTTATGCATTGTCTCATTCAAATAATATGGTTTCCATTAAAACTTTGTTGCAAGTAGGGGAGGCAAATGTTATTGACATTGCAAAGCGTTGTCATATTTCTGCCGCAATGCAGCCATATCCATCTTTAGCTCTTGGGTGTGTAGATGTTACCGTTTTAGAAGTTGTCGGGTCATTTAATGTGATAGTTAATCATGGAAAATATGTTCAGCCTCATTTTTTGCGGTGGATAAAAAATAGTTTAGGTGAAAAAATATATAAAAGTTCTGTTTTAAGGCATCAGGTAATTGAACCATCTATTGCTTCACAGGTTACTCGAGTCTTAACTTTTGGCATGGACCGATTGAGATTAAAGATTGGGGATAAGTGGTTTGGTGGCCAGGCTGCTGGAAAAACAGGAACAACAAATGACTCTAGAACTTGTTGGTTTTGTGGTGCAACTCCTGATCTAACCACAGCTATTTATGTTGGAATTGATCAAAATCAATCGATTGGAAATAATATTTATAGTGCTCGAGCCGCATTTCCAATTTGGTTCCAGTTTCAAGAAAAGATTGAAAAAAAGAAAACAGATTTTTATTATGATCCCGGACTGCATGAAGTTTTGATAAATTGGAAAACAGGGGAGCCTTGTCAGGATAAAAATAATCCTGACGTGGTGAGCTTGTTGGAGTAGAAAAAATAAAAAAGGAAAAGAGTATGCGTAGTAGGCATTTAATTTTTATAGTGATCAGCTGCTTGTCTTTATCGACGAACACCAATTTTATAGACACTTTCAAAGGAATTGGTTCAGAAATAAAAAGTTTTCCACTTTTTACCGGTTCATTCTACACAGGAATGGCTAGATCTTTTGGGGCACCACCTTCAGGATATGTATATAGTTTTTCTGTTTATAATGATTCAAGTCTTCCTGTCTATGTTGGGGTTCAAGAAGTAGTTTCTATCATGGGTGGTTCTTTTCCCAAGGCAGGTGGGTGGACAGATACAACCGTTGCGCCATTTACTCACTTAGATGTTCCAACCAAAGAATATTATTTTGAAATAATTATTCGATCCTCTGCAAATACTATTTCTAATCATATGCCATATCTCCAGCATGCAGACACATTATTTCAACAAGAAGTTATTCAGCTGCAAGAAAAAGATTCTACAAAAACTAATTATTTTCGCAGCTTTATGGGTAAAGAGCTTTCTGGTGGTGCCTGGAAACATGTTTTAAAGGCGGAATATTTAGGGTTTGCAGATCCAAGCGCAAAAGGTAAAAATGCTGACAAGGGACTTTCTTTAAGCTCAACGCTTTCATCGCTGACAATTAAAAATAGTACCGGAATGGATTATTATATTGGATACACAAGTACACCAAAAGCAGTATCGATGACATCAAGGAGTTGTCAGATGTTTACAAAAATTCAGGCTGATTCTTTTGCTATGTATGATGCGCCAAAGGGTATTTCACTGCGACCAGGAACTATTGGATTATTTGAAATGTCTTCTGAGAAATTGCTACAGACTTATGATTTGCAAGCCCAAGGATTTGATGGAAAAAATTACACATTAGAAATTTATCAAGATGATTCATCAGCACTAGCTCCAAGTATGTGCATGCAAGGGCTTATGCCAGGAAATTATGATGTTCCTGTGGGAAGAATTAGAGATATTAGTCCTATAAACACTATTTTTTGGTATGAATCAGCTGCGGGTAAAAAAGGTTTTATCGATTTGCCAGGCAAGCTATGGATAGTTTCTAAAAATGCAGAGTCGCAAATTATGGTTTCTTGTACTCCTGGAAGTGCAATTGAATTTACTTTAATGCGACCTGAAATAGATAAAACGTTGTGG
>JAPLIP010000010.1 GCA_026389065.1 Candidatus Dependentiae bacterium | reverse complement strand
CTTAAAATTTATCTAATTTTCATGTATCCTGTTGGTAGAAATATTTTTTGATAAGGAATTTTTATGGAACATGGATCAATAAAATTAGGCATGGTCATTTTGATGCAGACTGATTTGGCAAAAGCTGTAGATTTTTATACAAAACTAGGATTGCCTCAAAAGTTTTACCTAGAGGGCAAGTGGGCAGAATTTGATCTCGGATGCGTTAAAATTGGTTTGTGCCCAACAGAGCAAGCGCAAGACAATGTTCGCTCAGGGGTTGTTTTTGAGGTGTTTGACGACTTAATTGCTTTGCATAAGAAGTTGACCGATGAAGGCTTAACCTTTGTCAATGAACCAGTAGTAGCTCCACATGGCGTTATGGTTGGGATGAAGGATCCAGGAGGAAACGTAATTGACCTGTATCAAGCGACTCCTGATAAACTCAAAGAATTTGCAGAAAAAACTAAAGAGCAAAAATAAGCTAGTTTTATAATCTTTTCTGGTGGTAAATCTTAAAGTTTTGCCTCCAGAAAAGGTTTGAACAAACTTGGTTTATAGGCTATAATTTAAGAGTGACTTTTATGAATCTGTCATCTTTCTGGTGGCATCAAAAAAGCGCAAAACTAGATAAAATCGTTATATTTTACGAGTCAAAAAAGGTTGTTTATATGTTCGAAAAATTTCGACCACTCAACAATAACGTTTGGATCAAACGCATCGAAGAAGAAACTAAGACAGCTGGTGGACTTTATATTCCAGATACAGCAAAAGAAGAAACACAAACTGGTTTAGTTATGGCTACTGGATCTGGTCTTAGGACTGAAAAAGGCGAATTTATACCTATGCAAGTTAAAGTTGGGGATACTGTTTTCTTTGGAAAATATGCTGGAACCAAGGCTGGGGAAAAGTTTCTAGTATTAAAAGAAGATGATGTTTTAGGCATTGTAGAAAAATAAGGACTTAAAATATGGCAAAAAGAATAGTATTCGGGACTCAAGCTCGAACTAAAATATTAGAAGGTGTCAACGTTTTAGCTAATGCAGTTAAAGTGACACTCGGGCCCAAAGGTCGTAACGTAACCATCGAAAAAACTTTTGGAGCGCCAACTATTACTAAAGATGGTGTAACCGTTGCAAAAGAAATTGAGCTAAAAGATAAGCTTGAAAATATGGGCGCTCAAATGGTTAAAGAAGTTGCCAGTCGCACAGCTGATGTAGCTGGGGATGGAACAACAACCGCTACCGTGCTTGCACAAGCAATTTTCCAAGAAGGTAACAAATATGTTACCGCTGGTGCAAACCCAATGGAATTAAAGCGTGGAATTGATAAGGCTGTTGCTCATGTGGTTAAATCACTTCAATCAATGGCTAAACAAGTAACAAGCAAAATAGAAATTGAGCAAGTTGCTACTATTTCTGCAAATCATGATATCGAAATTGGTAAATTGATTGCTGATGCTATGGAAAAAGTTGGTCGCGATGGTGTAATTACTGTTGAAGAAGCAAAGGGCACAGAAAGCGAATTGGTGGTTGTAGAAGGTTTGCGATTTGATCGTGGATACCTTTCTCCATATTTCGTAACTGATTCTGAAAAAATGGAAACAGTTTTAAGCGAACCGCTTATTTTGATGTATGACAAAAAAATCACAAGCATGAAATCGTTGATTTCAATTCTTGAAAGCGTCGCAAAAACAGGCCGGTCTCTATTGATTATTGCAGAAGATCTTGAAGGCGAAGCTTTAGCAACACTCGTGGTCAATAAAATCCGCGGAATGCTTAAAGTGGCAGCAGTAAAAGCTCCTGGCTTTGGTGATCGTCGTAAAGAAATGCTTGAAGATATCGCAATCGTAACTGGCGGCGTTGTTATTTCTGAAGATAAAGGCATGAATCTTGATACCGCAATGGAACAAGATTTAGGGCATGCAAAAAAAGTAATCTTAACAAAAGATGAGTGCACAATTATCCAGGGTCTTGGCTCAGATGCTGCGATTCAAGGACGGGTTGCTCAAATCAGAATGCAAATTGAAAACTGCACTTCAGAGTATGACTCTGAAAAGCTACAAGAACGTTTAGCAAAGCTTGCTGGCGGAATTGCAGTTATTAAAGTTGGCGCAGCAACAGAAGTTGAAATGAAAGAAATCAAAGATCGTATCGACGATGCTTTGAGCGCAACTACAGCAGCAGTTGAAGAAGGTATTGTCGTTGGTGGTGGTTGTGCATTAATTCATGCGCAAGCATTACTTAAAAGCCTAGAGCTTTTTGGCGATGAAAAGCTTGGATCTCAAATTGTACGTCGTGCAATTGAAGAGCCGCTTCGAATAATTTCTTCAAATGCTGGCCATGAAGGTTCTGTCGTTGTTAATGCTGTAGTAACTTATGCTGACGCAGGACATGTTACGATGGGATTTGATGCAAAAGAAGGTAAGTATGTCGATATGATTGCAGCAGGAATTGTTGATCCTGTTAAAGTTACTCGATGTGCTTTGCAAAATGCAGCATCAATTGCAGGTCTTTTGCTTACAACTGAAGCAATGATTTGTGACATTGAAGAAGAGAAAAAAGATCATCCAATGCCTCCAATGGGTATGGGTGGTATGTCTGGAATGATGTAAAAAATTCTTGACGTATCCGTCGATGACTTAAAACATACTTTCAAATTAAATAAAAAAGAATGGGACTTGAAATTTCAAGTCCCATTCTTTTTTATTTAATTCTTAATTTTTATTAAACTATCTAAACCATTTATTGTAAGTATCTGATTTTGTATCATCTTCTGGGCTATATTCTGATTTTGAAGCTTGTTTTTCTTCTAAATCTTGTAGTTTCTGTAGATTTTCTAGAATCGCACAAAGATGTTTTATATCAATTTTTGCATCTGCCTTTGCAGGAATGTTATTGTTGCCCGTGCGTATTGGTGAAACGTATTGAAGGTTGGGCAAATTGAAAGCAAAAGCTGCGAGGTCTGGAGAAACATTGTGGCCATTAGATGTTTGATTTGAATTATAGCTTTGTATCTTTAAAGGCTGGTTGCTTTCTTGGATTCTAGCAAGGCTTATAAGGGCTGGGCCGTTAGAATATTCACGAACCATTCGTCCAGAAATAGCGATTGGCCGTTTGCTAGGGCTTGGGTTGCGACGTTCTGGATTATGAGGAATTGTGAGCGAATTCGTTGGAAGACGTCGCGCACTAGGTTCAATCATCGGCACTCTGCTTAAAGCGCTCGAGTATATTCCAGATGTCAGGCCGGCAAAGGCAGCAAAAATAATTTTTTTATGTAAGGCTTTTTTCATACGAATCATTTTTTTACGTAAAGAGATTGAAGTTGTTTATGAATTATAAAGGTTTATAGGCTTATAAATTAAAGAGAGCGGATATTTATATATCCGCTCTCTTTAATAAATTTATTTATATTCTTCTATTTATTTTAATTTCTGTTAAATAATAAATCGGCAACAGCTATTTCTAATTTTCTTTGAGATATTTCTGATCTTTCTTGAGCTTTAACATAAGCTGCATCGTGCTTTTCAACAATCTTCTTTATTTCTAAGAGTTGTTTTACAAACGGATCTTCGTTTATTTCCAACGCTTTTATTGCCAACTGTTCTTCTTTTGTCAATGTTTCTCTTATTAATTCCTCTGAATCTTCTATTTGTCCTTTTTGACATTCTGGCGAATTACTTAAAGCGGTTAGAAGTTCATTAAAATTAAATGATAAACTCTCAACAGGGCTATTGCAAGGAGCTGTTATTCCAACCATGCTATTTTCTGGTTCTTCTGGAGACATTCCATTTTGAGCTGAAGTTAAAGGAGATGGCGTGTTGTCAAAGTCTGCGGATCTTGCATATTGAGTTTTTGCAGGAAGTGTCTTCATTGCAAAAGGAGCGCTTAAAGCTTTTTCTGAAGCGCTTACGCTGGCTACAGCGGCTATGCTCATAAAGACTGAGAAAATGATCTGTTTTTGTATGAAATTTTGCATATGTATGGACCCCTAAATAAAAAAATTAAACCTAAATAAATATTACCATAGTTTTTTCAAATAGTAAAACTTCTTAGTTTCTCTCAAAAATGTCATCAATTCCGCCAACGGTTATGCCACTTCTTGTATAGAATAATTCACCTGTTTTAGGGCATAATTGGGTTTTGTCGAGTGTGCAAGAAGGATACAGTTCACGCAAATCTCGTACCGCCTGTTTTCTAGCTTTAATGATTTCTGCTTGTAATGTTTGTTCTTTTCTATGTTTTTTCAAAGCATTTTTTTCAGCTTTAAAAGCTTGATGCAGTGTAGCTGTCACTACCAGAGCTCCTTTGGTAATTTCTTCTCGGGTTTCTTGTTCATTGTAAATAATGATATCGCTAGAAATAGATATTGGAGATTGACCTTCAAATAAAGGGCTTGGAGAAAATGAGTGCATTTTTCTTTGGCGCAAGGAAGGTGTTGCATCACTTGAAGACAGATTGTTTGAGTACAGGTTACTTGAGGATAGGTTGTCAAAAGACATGTTTTTAAACTCTTGACACAGGGGAGATGGTGGATTTTGTTGGTAACTGGACTGCAAGAATGATGACTGTGAGTATGATGCTGAAAAAGCTATAGCTAAAAACAAAGATTTTTTTAACATTTTTATAAACCCTAAATAAGAAATAATATATGGGCAAATTATAGCATGTTTTTTTTACTTAAGTACAGAATTTAGAATGTTAGCCCCGCTTTTAGCCATCCAGCCCAAGCTCCAAGGGCAGCATCATTTTGAGCAATTTCAATAGAAAGACCGATATTTACAAAATAATCACGAATCTCACCTTTGTCTGCTACTCCAACAGTCATAAATGCTCTGTGGATAATTGTTGACCGTGCGGCACAAGAAAATCTGTCGAGATCTTGAAGTTTTAGGTAGACGTTTTGTTGGGTAAATGTTGGAGTTGTACCACAGCACGAAAGGATTCCATCTGGTGGTGCAACAAAATTGATAGTACTTTGGCTTGCTGTTTGGCCCGGTTGTCCAACTGGTAATGGTTGCACTACTCCAGCACCGTCAATGTATGCAAGGTCTCCATTTTGATTAATAAATGCGATACCATATCTATCATTATGCCAAACGCCAGGTTGGTCATCGTGTAAAGCATCATAGCCATACTCAGGCTGTTTTGGATTTGGTGTAATTACTTCGCTTGCATGAGCCCAAAGTTCGTAGCCAATCGATCCGATAGATTCTTTGTATTTAAATCTAAATCCTGTTGCAAAGTTAACAATGTTAAATGGCTCAACACGGCACCTTAAAGTTAATGCGTTCATAGCAGGAATGAGCGTATTTGTGTATCTGTCAAGCAGTTTCATGTACCGAGAATACGATTTATTGTTAAGGTCAAAAGTTCTATTTTGATGGTTTCTAGACAAGAAATTATTGTTAAAGTCTAAGAAGTATAAAATTGTCGAATTTGAATCTTTATTCTTTTTATAAATTGGGAATTGAAAGAGCGCTGCAGCATTTAAAACAAAGTGAGTATTAAATCCTTGAACTGGTTCAAATAGTGAATAATTAGGATTAAGGCGAACAAAAGGAATGATAACTCCAGTGCTTGAAATAATTCTTACATCGTTATTATTTAAATATTGTGTGTTGAGAGCAATTTGCAGTTGGGTTAATGCAAATGATTTTTGATTGCAGGTATTAATTCGTGTGAATTGGTATTGTTTTTGGCTAAAGGCCTCTGCGATTGCAGGATCTCCACAAAAGCCAATATTGTTTTCTATCCATGTAAGTGGAGCTGCAAAGCTTAAAGACCAGTCTTTAAAAAAACTTGACTCATGAAATGCTCCAAGGTTTTGATTGTACTCAAGCATGATAGATGCTTGTTTCTCTCTTGGATTTAAAGAAAAACTTCTGCCTTGTGTATTAGTCATTCCAATCCATTGGCCTAAAATGTCTCGATTGAAAGATGGTACTGCGTACCCACCTTGAGACTGATCAACCGGAACAGGAGCGCCGGTTGTAGTAAAAGTATTTGGGCTTCCAGCGATTACAGTGAGTTCTTTTTTATAATCGAATAAGAAATATTTTTGTGAGTTTTTGTTGTCAATTGATGTTGAAACCATTGGATATATTTGAAAAGCAGCGCCATTAGTTTGCTTGTTGTAAGCCATATTGTTCCATGATGCTTGATTGACTGCAATAGAATCGAATATGGGGCGAACAAACATATAAGTTTGACTTGTGTAATCATCGAGCCCAAAGACGCTCTTAGAGGAGAAGATGACACAAAAAAGAGCTGCTATTTTATACTTCATTCTACGTTCCTTTTTACAAGGTTGTTTATCTTTATTTGTACCATATCACATAACTTTATTTTTGATAATTTTAAAAATCAATCTGTTTTTGTGATCTTTCTAGTTAGTCGAGACATTGTTATTGTTTTTACTCTGTTTTTATATTATTTTGGTCCTAAGCAGATAGTACAAAAACCTTATTTTGAAAGAAACAATATGAAGCAAATTCCATTTTTTAAAATCTTTTTTATATTTTGTGCTTTAAGCTTTGAAGCAAATATTTATTCTCGCAGCCCTAAAAAGCAACAAGAAAGAAAAGATGATTATAAATATACCGCTGGTCCAGCTGCGTTGAATAGAACTTTTATTGAAGACTCTTTTAAAAATCACCCACTCATTTTTACGATGTCTGTTGCAGCATTAATTACTACTTATTTATATCCGGCAGAAATTCAAAATTTTATAATTGCAAATCGTAATCCTATTGCCTGTGGTAGTTTTTTATCGTTGGCTATGATTTATTTAAATAAAAATAAAATTATATCTCACTTGCCGTGTGATCAAGAAGAAGAGGAAGATGGTAATTTTTTAAATTTTTCGAGATCTGGAGTAAGGATTTTTGGCCCAGGAATTATTTCTACTCGGTTTAAAGATGTTGCCGGACTTGATAGTGCAAAAGAAGATCTTTTTGATATTTTAAGTTTCTTAAAAGATCCAAGAAAATTTATAGAAATGGGTGCTCATGTTCCAAAAGGAGTTTTGTTATCAGGTCCTCCTGGAAATGGAAAAACTCTTTTAGCTCGCGCTCTTGCTGGAGAAACAGATTGTCCGTTTTTATACATAAATGCATCAGAGTTCATTGAAGCAATTGTTGGAATTGGTGCTTCTCGCATGCGTAATTTATTTGCAATAGCAAAAGAACTTTCACCTTGTATTATTTTCATTGATGAAATTGATGCAATCGGAAGAAAAAGAGTTGCTCATGGCTCTGGTGGAGATAATGAATTAACCCAAACCTTAAATCAGCTTCTTGCAGAAATGGATGGATTTGAGCAACAAGAAAATCCAATTATTGTAGTTGGAGCAACAAATAGATCTGACGTTCTTGATCCTGCGTTAATGCGTCCTGGCAGGTTTGATCGTAAAATTAATATTGATGTACCTTTTAAAAAAGATCGAATTAAGATTTTAAAAGTTCATTTAAAAAAGGTTAAAACATCGTTTGATATTGATGTTGAAAAAATTGCACAAGGAACTACTGGATTTTCTGGAGCACAGATTGCACAGCTTGTAAATGAAGCTGCAATCTTAGCAGTTCGTCAAGGTCAAAGATTTGTTACGATGAGTCATATTGATCAGGCTCGCGACTTTATGTTTTTAGGGCGTGAAACAAGAGGAATGGAGATTTCTAATTTAGAATTCTGGAAAACAGCCGTTCATGAAGCTGGGCATGCATTGGCCCATGTGTATCAAGAGCTTGCAACACCGCTTTATAAAGTTACGATAATTCCACGCGGTGGCGCCATGGGTCTTACTTTTGGTATAGAAATCAAAGAAAGGCATTCTCGCTATGAAGATGAAATGCTCGCAGAAATTGTTGTAGCTCTTGCTGGAAGTGTGGCAGAAGAAATTATTTATGGTGGAAGAGGTGCTGGAGCTTCGAGCGATTTGGCCTCTGCAAGAAAAATAGCAACTGAAATGGTTATGCATTATGGCATGACTGATGAGTTTAAAGATGTAACGTTTGCAGAATTCATACATAATCAAGATCATTTGCCCAATGAAATAGCAACAAAGTTACATAATGAGGTGGCACAAATAATTGCGCAGTGTCGCGCTGTTGCTTATAAGATTATATTTGATCATCAAGACAAATTGATGGAACTTGTCGATATGCTTATGGAAGATGGTACCGTTTTTGGAAAAGATGTGTATGAGCTTTGCGGCATCGAACAACCTGAAGCAGTCTATTCTTTATCTGTATAAAAAACTTTAAATTACAGCGTCATGTTTTTAGTCTGCTCTTGTAGAATCATACTTTCTGCAAGCTGCCTGAAAAGTGGCGCTGTAACCATTGAAGCGTAGGTCGCGCGTTTAGAGTCTTTTACATAGCAAACAATCACTCGATGGTAATCATCTTTTTGTACTGATCCAATAAATGAATAAAAGTGTCGATCTTCATTATATTTTCCATCCACTAAAATATTTGTAGTTCCTGTTTTTCCAAGGATTTTGTATCCAGGAATATTGGCTTTTTTTCCGCTTCCGATTTCTACGGTTGCTTCAAGTATTTTGACCGCATCATCAATTGTTTTTTGTGATAAAAATGGACCAGTTTTTGTAACATCATCATTTTTTATAAGCTTTGGAGTTACGAGGTATCCACCATTGACTATCATGCTAAATCCGCGCGCAAGCTGTAGCATAGATGTGGAAATTTCATAACCATATGAAAGAGACTGAATGGAGTAAGCAGACCAATTTGAAGGATGGTTTACAAAGCCTTTTTGCTCTCCTGGAAAGTTAAGTCCAGTAAACTCTCCAAATCCAAAAAGTTTATAATAATCATATAGATCAGCTCCAAGTCGCTTGGCAACCTTGACTATTCCTATGTTGTTGGAGTGTGCAATAATTTCTAAAAATGAAATTTTGCCGTGCGGTTGAATAGTTCTGAGCCTTAAATTATCAAGCCTTGTTTCTTTTGTGTTTTCACAATCAATAATTTCATCTAGCGCTGTTGCTCCCTCTTGCAGCGCTGCAACCGCTGCAAATATTTTTAGAACAGATCCGCTTTCAAAGCTGTTTACGATGGGGCGGCACTTAGTTGTTTCCATGTCTAAATTTTTAGTATTGTTTGGATCAAAATCAGGATAAGAAACTGCAGCAAGAATTTCTCCAGTTTGTGGATCAATTGCTAAAGCTCCGGCTTCTGTAGCTCCATAGGTGATAATTGCATCATTTAAAATAGTTTGGAATTTAAATTGAAGATCGGCAGATATTGTCAGCGTGATTGGCTGACCTTCAATGCCTTGATGTTTCGTTTCTTTTCCAAAGTAAAAATGATGAGACTTTGCATCTTTTTTAAGGTTATATGTAGTTGGCGTTCCAGAAAGCTCTTTGTTGTACATTGATTCAATTCCAAATAATCCAGCATTGTCTATGTCTGTTATTCCCACAATTGAACCAAGTGACTCGTAAGGATAAAACCGGCTTGATTCGTTGAGTAAATTAATGTCTGGTATCTTTGCTTGGTTTATCAGTTCTAGTTCTTCTGGCGAAAGATTTCGCTTGATAAACATGAAGTTCTTGCCCTTGCTGCTGGTCATTCTTTCATAAGCCTGAGGGAAATGTTTTTTTAAGAAAGCGTAAAGGTCTTTTTGGTTTGATAATGTTTTTGGCAAAATAAAGGCCGCAACGCTATCTTTATTAATTGCGACAGGGATATTGTCTCTGTCGAAAATATAAGCACGTTGTGGCAAGGTCTGAAGTGTTATGTTGTACTGTTTGTCCCCAAGATTTTTAAAAAAGTTGGTTTGTTGAATTTGTATAAAATATAAATTCAAAATAATCATGCTGTAAAGCATGAAAAATACGATAATTACGGTAAAAAGCCTGAAATAATTATTGTGAGAGCTATCCATTACGCCTCTGCTTTTGGTTGAGAGTCATTAATTTTTTGATCAGTTGGCGAGTTGATAGTTTTTGCTTCTTTTAGGGTAATTGGATTCATTAAAAGTTTGTTTTTAGCAAAATGTTGTATCGTTGAAAGTTGTTGGCCTTTGTGAAAGGCAAGCGTAAGGACTTTTTTTTGTTGTAACAGATCATCTTGCTGTTCATGAAGTTGTTGCATCTCATAGAGTATTTTTATAATTTTATTTTGCTTATGAATTAATAAAAAAATCATTATTAAATTTATTAATGCTGCAAAAATGAGCAGTGTTTTGTTTTTCATTATCACCAACATTCTTTAGCTATTGATAAAACATAGCTTATAAAAAAAAACAATCAAAGCGCAACAACCTTTTTCATAAACAATTTATTATTAGAACTCATGAACCATATTTAAATGCATTTGAGTGAGTTCGTTTTTAAACAATTTGCTTGGATTTAATTTAATACCAAAATCCACTTGTAATGGAGTTGGTGATTTAATTCGAATACCAATACCAACGCTATGTCGATATACAAAATTGTTATTACTAAATGCTTTTTGGAAGCTCAGTCCAGCATCCTTTGCAGCCTGAGAAAACTCATTAAAGTAAGGAGTATCCCAACCAGCACCACCATCGTAAAATATAACTCCACGAGTATTTAAGTTAGATGAAAGAGGAACTATAAACTCTACGTTTGCACAAAATCCTTTGGTTGCTCCAATAGAATCTGTTTTCCATGTTGGTCCAACTTGTCCATAAAGATAACCACGAATAGTTGTCGGACCCCCCATGTGATAGAATGCTTTCCATGGTGCGTCTTTACCTTTAAATGGCTTGATAATACCCATGTTTGCATGAATACATAAAACCAGGTCATGTTCATTAATTAATGGTGTGTACCAGGTCACATCAAGTTCTGATTTAAAGTAGTTAAAGCAGGCATTGCGATTAGGCCCAGTTTCAAGATGTGGAGTATTGCATCTGCTATTCCATCCAGGAACTGTAAGCTGAGTAAACCATTTCCATTGATGACCGTTTGTTGGAAATGCTATTCCATTTCTAAGATCTTGAGTTAAAGATCCAATAAATGAAATTTGATTACCCGTTTGAAAGTTCTTGTCTAAAAGAATCTGAGCAATTGTTTGATCAGCTTTGTTGAATTTTTGAGCTGCTTTTATTTTGCTATTATAAGTTATTCTCTCTGCGCTGACATTACCATCAACGTTAATTCCACCAAGGAGTTTGCTTACATATCCAAGTCCAACGATTCCACCAACAATTCGTTCAAGAGGTGCTTCTTGGGCAATATCAATTTGATCATCATATTCAGATGATTTTATGTAAGCGTTTGCAATTCCCTTGATTGGTTTGTCAAACATCCAAGGGTTAGTTGCCGTTGTCGTAAGCGAGCTATATTTTGAAGAAATATCAGCCGATGTGGACAGATCTACACCAGAGCCCACAAAGTTACGATCACCAGCGCTACATGAGAAGCTCAGGCCTGTTTGAGGAGAGTTTCTATTTGTTGGAGATCCCCCAAAGCTTAGGTTCATATTGAAGTAGCCAGTTTTTATTTCTTGTAGAACTAAATCCAAATCGGCATGAGCGTTGTCAATACGAATTGTTTTCCAATTAACACCATTTTTAGGATCGAAATATCCTAGGCGGCTTACAGAGGACTTAGAAATCTCCATAAATATATTGGTGATTAGTTCGCCTTCGTTTAGCAAGATGTTTCGTCGGATAACTTTATCACGAGTTTTTGTGTTACCTCGAACGGTTAATCTATTTAAATAAACTTGCTCTTTTAAATCGGAGTTAAAAGATATAGTTACCAATTTAGTTTTTTCATCGGTCTCAATTGACGGTTCAATATCTGCAAAAATATAGCCATGTTCACCCCAGATCAGGCGTAGATTTTCTAATGCGCTTCGTATATTTTCTAGGGAATAATATTGACCTTCGCAAATAGGTATAATAGCTCTAAGTCGATCTTCGCTAACCAGATGATTGCCTTGTACGTTTACAGCTTTAATTCTGTAGCGATCACCTTCTTGGATTGTGTACGTAATATGATAATCCTGCGTTACAGGATTTTGTTCGATTAATGTATCAGTCACTTTTGCCTGTATGAATCCATGGTTTTTATATAATTCTTCAATCATATATTTATCACCTTCTGACATTTCAGGATTGTAAGTACCCGAATGATCAAGAAGTCCAAGAATCCAATCTTCTTTAGAAAAAATAGCTCTTCTGAGTTTTTTACCTGAAATTCGCTTATTTCCTTTAAATGAAATGCGATTTAAGTAAGACTTTTTGCCTTCTTTGATAGTAAATTCTACAGAAACTCTACCATCTAAATCATGCTTTAAATCTGCGGTTATTTGTGCGTGGTGGAAGTTTTTCTTGCGATAATATTTTTTGAGTTTTACGATAAGCGCTTTTATTTCACCTTGAATAAGAGTAGAAATTTTATCCACTTTTAATTCAGCTTTTAGGTCTTTTTCTGAAATAGCTTTGTTACCAACAAATGTTACATCTTTAAGCTTTGGTTTTTCTTGGACAGATATCAAAAGATTAATTTTGTCTTTGCCAACAGGCGCAGCGTAGACTTTTACCTGATGAAAATAGCCAAGTTTGTATAAGTTTTTAATCATTGTTGCAGTGTAATTTGAACTAAACTCGTCACCAACCTTTAAAGGTGAGCTGTTGATAATAGAATCTTTAGAAATAATTATATTTCCAGAAACGTTAATTTCATTGATTTTTCTATGTTCATCATGCAGAGATAGTCTCTTGGTAAAATCAATGGTTGTTGGTAGATAGCTTGGTGAAATGATTGAATCAGATTTAACATCTTGAGAATTGTTAGTTGTTTCATCTGTGTTTTCTTGACTTGTTAGAGTATCTGTAATCTCACTAGAAACATTTTGATCTTTTATCTCTCGATAAGATAATTCTTGATCAGATAGAGTGTTTGTTGATTTATCTGCAGTGTTTTTTGATGAGTTTCTTTTTTGCTTCGTTACTTTTTTAATTGTGCTGTGTTGGTTTTTTTCTTTTTCGCCTTGTGTTTCTTGTGTGCTAAAATAAAAACCAAGTGATACTAGAAATAACTTCGCTACAATTTTTTTGTTCTCAAGTGCCATCCAATTTTCTCCTGAATTGAAATCTAAGTTTGGGTTGCTGCAACCCAGCTTGAAAGTTTATGCTTTTAGATTGTTTTATGATACTATTTTTTTTTGAAATTGGGTATATTTTTTCAAATGATATTTATTTTATAAAAAAGAATTTTTCTATGATTGTTTTTACAAACACAATGACTCAAAAAAAAGAAGTTTTTAATCCAAGCCGTGAAGGTAAGGTTTCAATGTATGTCTGTGGAATTACTCCTTATGATTATCCACATATTGGCCATGGCAGATGTTATGTGACATTTGATTTGGTTTATAGATTGTTAACTTTCCTTGGTTATGATGTTACATATGCTCGAAATTTTACAGATATTGACGATAAGATTTTGACGAGAGCTAGCAAGGAATTAGGGGATCCTTTGCTCTATAAAGAGATTACCAAGCCTTATATAAAAGCGTTTGGTAGTGACATGAAGCAGCTCAATTGTAAGGTCCCAAATTTTGAGCCGCTAGTTACAGAAATGATTCCGCAAATTATTGCATTTACTCAAGGATTAATTCAAAAAGGAGCTGCATATCAAAAAGATGGTAGCGTTTATTTTAGGGTTTTATCTTTTGCTCAGTACGGACAATTATCAAAACAAAAAATTAAAGATTTAGATTCTGGTTCACGCGTTGAAATAGATGAGTGCAAAGAAAATCCATTAGATTTTGCTTTGTGGAAGCGTGATGATATCGTCGGTTTTCAGAGTCCTTGGGGCATGGGAAGGCCTGGTTGGCATATTGAATGCTCGGCTATGGCACATGATATTTTTCAGGGTAGTATTGATATTCATGGCGGCGGGATGGACTTAATGTTTCCACACCATGAAAACGAAATTGCTCAATCTGAAAGTTTGTACCCTGAGCCCTTTGTAAAATATTGGCTGCATAATGCTTTTGTGCGCATTAATAAAGAAAAAATGTCAAAATCTCTCAATAATTTTTTCACACTCCAAGAAGTTTTTGAAAAGTTTGATCCAATGGTGGTCAGATTTTACTTTTTAAAGCATCATTATCGAGGCCCATTAGATTTTTCTTTTCAAGATTTAATATCAACTCAAACGGCTTATAAAAGAATAGTAGATTTTTTTGCAGAGACTCAAGAAGCTGCTTTATCTTTGACTGAGCAAGATTTCGTAGTTAGTCGTATGCTTGAATGCTTAAAAGATGATTTAAATACATCTGGAGTTTTTGGAGTTTTGTTTGAAAGTTTGCCATTGTTGCAAAAAGACAATAAATCCAAATCCCTGGTTAAGTCATTTTTAGTCAATGTTTTGGGATTAACGCTTGCTCCTATGATTCACAAAGAAGTTGAGATAACTCCTGAGATTCAGTTACTTTTGGATCAAAGAGATATAGCAAGACAAGAAAAAGATTGGGCATTGTCTGATCAGTTGCGTCTGAAATTAGAGCAGCTTGGAGTTGCTATTCAAGATAAGAAGTTAAAATAAAAACTTTTAAAAACGCTTTTTAATTAAGCTTTTTTTGATAAAAATTGCTATTGTTGCCATCTTTGAGTTACAATAAACTATATGGGATAAGTTTTTAACAAGGGGTTTTTATGAAAGAACGTTTTCAATTTTTTGCAAAAAAAGTCACATTCAATCTGGTTGTGGTTACTGTTTTAGCAGGTTTTTTTCATCTTGGACAATTGCATACGAGTACGAGTGGGTATGATTATGATGAAGAATATCAAAGAAGGGTTTCTCGCTCTTTGCCCAGTGATTCTTTTTTGGATGGAATCGTAGATCCTGTTGGCAGAGAAGGAGCCGTGGCGCCAGTCCCTGATCCTTATCAAGGATGGGATGTAAACAATCAGGAATATCAAGATTTTTTATCTCTTGAGCCACTTGTATTACCCCCTGGTAAAGCATCTGGGGAACAAGCCTTAGGGGAAGAAGGTTCTTTAGTGGGACATTTATCTACAACATTTCCAGATCTTTCTACGGTAAGAAGTGCGTCATCTTCTGATCGGTCTTATAATAATATTCCAAGGCCGCCATCTCTTTTTCCTGAGCAAAGAAATAATATTGCTAAGCAAGACGCTCTGTTTGCTCGTGCAATTTCTTTTCCTTTAATAAAAAAATTCTCCAATGTTGGAATAGCTTTGGATCCAGATATCGATTCAAAAGCTCCTTTAGCTGATCAAAAGAATCAAAAAGGTGAAAAAAGGGTTAGTTTCGTAAGTTCACCAGATGTAGGGTTTTTAAGTGAAGAGTTTAAGGGTTGTCGAAATAGAAATAAAGAGCGATTGTCTCAGGCTAGGCAATTAGACGACAATTTAGCACAAAGTAATCCTGACGATAAAAAATAAATATTTAATAGTTAGTGCTAAGAAATACAATCTTAAAAGATTGCTTTAAGCAATGGTTAATTAGGGTTTTGTTGATTGAAATTGCTATTGCTGCTATCTCTTTGTTATATTGACTGTATGGGACAAGTTTTTAATAAGGGGTTTTTATGGTCAAACAATTTCAACTTTGTTCAAAGAAAATAATTTTTAATTTTTTTGTCGCAAGCTTTATATTCAATAGTTTTCAACTATCTTTACTCGTTGCATCAGAAAGAAAATTAAGCTTAAAAAGTGATCCAGGCTTTGATTCTGATGAAGAAGAGGAAAGGCTAAGCGGGCAGCTTTATGCTCAGCTTTTAAAAAGTCAATACATAGAGCCATCCTCTGGTCATTTTTATCAAGATGATCAAGGCCATGTTTTTAGACGTCGGACTAGCCCTTTGAGCGAAGATGATCAGGATGGTCAGGATGAATTAGGTTTTTTATTTTTACCTCCTGCAAAGATTAAAAAAACGGTAAAAGTATTACGAAAATCAGATAAGGTAAGTAGTTCAGCTCAGTCAACAAATGCATTTAAATTTGCATCTACAGTATTTCCAGATGTTGCTACGAAAAGAAGTCCTTTTAGGGTAACCGATTCTCGTTCAAATAAAACCATAAGCAAAGAGTTGACTTCTTTGCCATGGCAGGTTGGACCTCAATTGCCTGCTCGAGTACATCATGCAATTCCAAAACCACCATCACTCCTTGAAAAACCAATAAATAATATGTCTGAAAAAGACGCAATCATGGCTAGAGCGCTTGCTTTGCCAGAAAAAAAAGAATCGCCACGCGTTGGAACGGATTTTGGTCCAAATAGGCCTTTAAGCAATCATCAAAGCGATAAAAGCCCAAGAAGGGTTAGTTTTATAAGTTCATCAGACATAGACCTGTCGCATCAAGCGGTTAATGATTCCTACAGTAAAGCAAGAAAGGTATTGTCTACGGCTCGGGAGTTAGATAATGAATTCTTGCAACGCCATCTCGAGGATGAAAAATAAATATTGAATTAGTTAAGTGGGTGTTTTAAAAAAGAGGAGAAGCTGGTATGAATAGCATTTCTTTAATTTCGCAAAAAATAGCATTTATTACTTTTGCCATTGTTTTACAGGCAGTGGTTATTCAGGCTGTTTGGCTGGCAGCTTTTTAGAATTTAGGGCTTAGGAAACTAGGCCCGTTTTTTTTGCCTTAATGTTCAAATTTCCCTTTAAATAGGGCTTTTGTTGTAAGAGTTCACTTGTTTTGATAGTATTGACAATAGATAGATTTATTATAGTTTATGGCAAAACATTGAGGTTTTATGTCGAAAGTTCGCTTTTTGGTTTTTAGTTTTTTTCTTCTTAATATTTTTACCCTTGAGGCGTCAGACACAGATCTAGATACCCCGCCTCTATCTCAAAAATATGCTTGCTCTAAAAAACAAGAAAATGATGAGCTTGCGCTATTTATTCTTGACGAGCATGATGATGATTATAGAAGAAAGAAGTGTCGTCGTCGCGAGGATGATTCTACTTTAACAAGACAACCAAGAGTTTATAAGCTTTTTCAAAGAGCTGAGCGTCCAGTATCGCAGCTAGAAATAGAACAAGCTAAAAAAATATTTTTTGGTCAGCATAAAAAATTGATTACGGCATTTTTAAAATCATGTAAAAACGAAGAAAAGCAAGAAACCACTTTTGTTTTTCCGGCAGGAAAAGATATTTGCGTGAGTTATGAATGTTTGGTTAGCTTTGAAAATAAGTTAAGTCTTAAAAAAGTATATACAGATGAGCAACTTGAGCAATGGTGCGGTCAATTAGTTGACCAGGAAGGCATTGAGTTAGTTATTGAGCCAAAACAAGCTGTTTCAAGTTCTTTGCCAACACCACCCTTTGGAGCTGCTCAAGTCAGTCTTGGTTTAAACGATTCATTTAAGGGTATGATAATAAGCGAGCGTTAATATTTATTTTGTTTTTAGCTAGTTTTAATTTTAGGGAAAATTTAGGGATTTATGTCAAAAATAATAATGATCAGGCTTGGACTAATATTTTTTGGATTTGGTAGTTTAATTTCTTCAGAGCCTAGAAGGCTTCGTTCGGTATATTCGGCATATGCTGATTTAGCTTCTAATTCGAGCGGCGAGAGCCTAATTAGAAGAGATCGGATAGTTTATCAAGGTGTACCTGTTGGCACATTAGAAATTGATACCGATGGTGTTGTCAGAGAGTTTAAAGTTATTAGGGGCGTTGGTAGGTGGTGCGTACTAAGATATCCTGATGGCGAAAAATTAAATATTAATCAAGCGCAGCATAAAGATCCTGAAAGAAATAAGCTATCATCTTCTCCAGATGGTCTAATAAGCTCAAGTAGTTCTTCATCTGTTAGTCCTCTTCCTGAAAGAGATTTTCAGGCAAAAGAGTTAGTGGAAACTTTTGAAAAAGTAGTTAAAAAAGAATTTATTGATAATTTTGGGCGTAATGTAAAAATTACGGCAAGAAAAGAGGGCAGTGGCTTTAGGGCGTCTGTCATTGTCAAGCTTGAGCCTGATTATAAAGTTGGTAATCAATGGTTTGCCCATGAGAGACGTTTTGGTTGGGACTCTACGCAAGAAGAGTATCTTCAATTAAAAAATGGTACGTGGAAGCAGCCATTTAGATTTTAACAATTAATTTTTTTATATATTAAAAAAGGGCAGATAATTCTGCCCTTTTTTGTAGTTTATAGATTAATCTATTTTATACTGATGCGATAAATTCTTCAACGCGCGATTTTAAAGCTTCTTTACTCATATATCCTGTGTCTTTAGAATGCATTTCGCCATTGTTATAAAAAACAAATGTTGGAACTGATGTTACACCAAACATAATTGACAAGTCTCTTACTTCGTCAACGTTAAGGGCTGCAAATTTACAGCGTCCTTCAAATTCTTGTGCTAATTCAGTAAAAATAGGTTTCATTTGTTGGCATGGACCACACCAAGTTGCATACACATCAATGACAACTGGTTTGTCGTATTGTTTTATTTCTTTTTCGAAATTATCTTTTGTAATCGTAACGGGCATGATAGAGCTCCTTTAGAAAGATTGTTCCCTTAGTTTTTTAACATATTAAGCATTTTTTGTAGCTGTTCTCGCAGTGATCTCAAGAGTGAAAGCATGGTGCTTCTTATTTTGTCATATTGAGAAGAATTATCTTTAGGTAAGTTTTTTACGTTTTCTTCTAACTGATCAATAATTTTTTCTGTAGCGCCTGCAATTTCTGCTTTTTTGCTTACTTGATTATCATCATGATTTTTGCTTGTATCTTTGGCTGATTTATAGCCTTTGATAGTTAAGTTTTTTACATGAATCATGTTTAGTTTGCGCTTTTCAAGTATTGGAGTTGAGTTGTTATCTGCAGATTTATCAACCTTTAAGCAAGAAACTTCGCGAGTACTTTCAACTAAATAAGTTTGCTTATTTCCATTGATAAATGTTACATCAATTTCAATATATTTTCGATTGTTTATTTCAATTTCTGACGCTGTTGGATGTTCTTGGTTTCGAGACTCAATCATTGAAATTTCATGTAGGTCTAACAGTGACTTGTTTTGTTTTGGATCCATGTCTGTTTTTATGTTTTTATCACTGCTTTTTTCGCAAGCTGTTTTAATATCTTTAACGGTTTGATAGACAGCAAAAGTATCTTTGTCTGCAATTGCTATATCTTCTACATTTGCAGGGTTTGGTGTCGCGTAGTCAAGAATGGTTCCATAAAAGTTTGTATCTTGGCGTTTGTTTTTATTTGTAGAATCAACGGTTGATCCATTCCAGCATAAAACAGTTGTAAGCGTTGCTAGGCAGATAAGGCCATGCTTTGAAGGTGAATGCGTCATTTTTTTCCTTTTTAAGAACCGATTAAAAATAGATTTTTATTCTTTGGTATTGTTTTACTACAATGGTTACCAAGAGTCTATAGTTTGTCTTTATCTCTTAAAAAAAATGTAGTAAAATTTTTAAATAGTAATGGATCTGTAAAATTTATATTTTATTTCATATGAAGGGACCAAAAATGAATTTCAATAATCGTGGATATTCCAGCATGATGGCTGAAGGTTTTATGAGCAAAGTCTATGGTTGGATGTGTGCAGGTCTTGCTGTAACAGCATCAACTTCTTATTATCTTTTAGAAGTAAATCGTCCAATGCTTGCTACTTTGAAATCTAATTTTTTCCCAGTTCTTATTTTAATGCTTGCTGCTGTTGGTATTATTATGTACATGCGATACAACATGGCCAAACTTAGTTACTCAACTATGGCTGTTATGTTTCTTTCGTTTTGTGCAATTGAAGGAATTGCGCTTGCTCCAGTTTTAGATTTTTATACTTCAGCTTCAGTTTTTTATGTGTTTTTAATTGCGTCAGCAATGTTTGCAGTCATGGCTGTTTATGGCTGGATGACAAATTCAGATCTTTCGTCAATGGGCAACATTTTATTTATGGGGCTTGTTGGAATCATCATTGCAAATTTGATTAACATTTTCGTTCAAAGCGCTCAGTTTAACTTAGTGATCTCATGTTTTGGAGTTGGTATTTTTGCAATGCTTACAGCATACGATGTACAAAACTTAAAAAGATATAGCCAGTCTATGATGTCTTCGCCAGAGGATGCGGGTAAATTTGCATTGATGGGTGCTTTAAGCTTGTTTTTAAATTTGATTAATATTTTTATGTATCTTTTGCAATTGTTTGGCGAACAAAAAAGAAAGTAATCATTTAACTTTTGAGATTCTTAACAAAAAAGCCGGATTTTAAAGTCCGGCTTTTTTGTATAAAAATATTTATGTATTCTTATGCAAGAGCAGAAAGAACTGCAGCAACAGCAAAGAACTGAGCAAGTTTGCAACCAACTTTGATTCCAAATTTTACAAAGCTCATTGGGTTTGACCAAGCAGCACATGAAAGATTTCCAGGAACTACAAAGCCAAGCCATATAAAGCCAACTGTTTTCATTGAAGCTATTAGTTCTGTTGTGCTTGGTTTATCTTCCAAGAACCATGAAAATAGTTTTGTAAAAGCTTCGTGAGAGTATGTTGCTTGTGTTTTTTGAAATGTGATAATTGCGATGTATAGAGCTGATGCAACCATAACAGATGCAACTGCTTGAAGAGCTAAGCGTTGATATAAATCTTTATATTCGCCATTGCCTTCTTTTTTTAATTTTCTCCATAATGGACCAAATGCATAGTCAGAATACCAAAGCATTCCAACTGCCATGTCAGCTGCTGCTGCTGCTAAAATAGGGTTTACTGGGATCATAAAAATCTCCTTTTTGTGAGTTTTTAGATAAAAAATAACATGATCGAATCCTAAAAATATTTAACTTCTTTGTCAAATGTCATGATTTTATAATCAGCCTTGTGTAAAAATGTTGGTGAAGTTGATCAGCAATTATGATATTCTAAGCCTTGTAGCTGCTCAATTTATCTAAATATTTAAACAATTAAATTATTATATTGGATCATTTTATGAATCAAATTTTGTCTTTACGGTTAAATCAAGATGAGCATTTAAATGTTTTCTCGCAAACGGCAACATTAGAAACTATTGTTTGCTGTGATTTAGTATCAATGGTTTTTCAAGTTGGCGATAAAAAGGTTATTGTAAATGATAGCTTTCAGGTAAAAGACCTTGATGGTTTAAAAAAAGGCTTAGAAGGCGTTATCAATAAAAAACAAGAGCTCTATGCTTTTGGAGATGATGATGGTAAAAAATTTGATGATTGCTGCCAAGACGATCATGGGTTCGATGGTGATGATTATAATGATGGTTGCCAAGATGATGACAAAGATTTTGATTCGTTTTCTTTGGCAATTTCTATTGATAAATGTGATAATTTTTCTTTGAGCGTTAGTTCTTTTATGCAGCGCTTTTATAATAAAACAATTGACGAGCAGGCTTTAAAATCATGGGTAGCGCAACTTGATTTGCTTCATGTTTTGACTGAAGAAAATGAAAAAGAAAAGCAATCTAGAGGTAAAGGATGTTGCTAGAAGAAACATCGCCCTCACTTGTTTCCTGTGGCTTGCCCGCTGGATCAAGCAACAATAAGATTTCAGATTATTTCACTTTTGTAGATACGCCTATTGGAACAATGGTCGCAATAGCAAATGACGTAGCTCTTTTGGCCTTGTTTTTTGTTGATGATGATCGCCAAGATGAGTGGACAGAGGAGCTGTCTTTGACAGCTGTAAAAAGTATAAATCCAGTTTTGGAGTTGATTATAAAAGAGCTCAAAGGTTACTTCGTAGATTGTGTTGCTCGCACTAAGTTTTTTGCAGATGTTTTACAATGCATTCAGTCTATTCCATATGGTCAAATAAAAACGTATGGACAGATTGCAAAAGAGATTGGCAAACCTGGCGCTAGTCGTGCAGTTGGTGCTGCAAACCAAAGCAACGTTTTACTTTTGGTTATTCCTTGTCATAGGATTGTTCGTAGTGATGGCTGTTTGGGTGGATATTCTCAAGGGATTGATCGCAAGTCATGGCTTCTTGGCCACGAGCAACGTTTTTTAGTTTCATAATTTTATAAACGGGGTAGCTTTGTGAAGTTATCTACTCTTTTGTATGCTTTACTTTTTGTCTTTCCTGCATTTATATTTGCGGGTTTTCCTTCTGGCACTCAGGTTAAAATTCCTGGTGGGTATAAATCTATTGAGAAGATAAAGATTGGTGATTTAGTTTTTGCAATCAAGCCTGATGGACACTGTGCCATAACATCTGTCGTTCAAGTGGCTTCATACACCTGGCATAAGTATATGCTCATTGAAATTGATGACTCGGTAATTATTTCTGTGACAGGACAAAGATTTTATAATCCAATAGAAAATAGATGGATCAAGGCTAAGCATATACAAAAAGATATACCTCTTCTTTCTGGAATGAATGATGTTTTGTATGTTCGATCAGTTAAAAAAATATATGAGCCCATAGAAATCTTTGATATTCGATTAAAAGATGTTCACACTTTCTGCATTGGTGATCGTGACATTGTTGTGCATAATTTTTTACAATTGACCATTGGCTTTTCGATTGCATGGGGTTGTGGAGTTATGACGTTTGAAGCTTTTTGGCAAGCATGCATTGTTGGGCTTGTTGCGATAGGCCTTCGTAGCTGTTCATCTCAAAATAAACCTGGATGGAAAACTCAGGCTTATGTTCATACTCCAGCCGGTGGAAAATCATGTGAGGTTGGCTCATCTATTTCTGGTGATGATAAAGAAAATCCTGCGGCTGTATCTTACGGTAGTTGTCCTGGCAAGGTTGTGCCTCAAGAGCTTTTAAGGCCGTGCAATCATGCAAACTTGCAATCAAATATTTCTTTAGTTTGCCCACCAAAAGAGCAGGCTGATGCTAGCAATATAATTTTTTCTGAAAGCAGAAGTGCTCAGCTACCAATCGGTAAAAATATTAGTCCTGTGCACAATTATCCAATAAGTCAGCATAGCCCTGGAAAAGATTGTGGAACTATTTCATGCGATCCTCCACCAAAAGGCCCGAATGGATATTTTATTCCAGCGCCATATCACCCAGAATATGCAACGCCAGGCTGTAAAAGTACTGGACCAAGTTGGCATGATGGTCAAAAAGCATTAGACGCCTCTGTGGAAGTAGAAAATAAGAGCGACAAAGAAAAAAAACAGAGAGTAGTTGTTTATGGTGGTAAATATATTGTTTTTGATCAAACGTCGCCAGGAGTTTATCATGGACATCATAGGCTCTGGGGTAAGAAGGGAGCCCTGGTTGGGCTAACACCTAAGATGCAAAATGCATTAATAGGTTCAGGGATGGTCAAAGATAACAAAGGTAAAATTATTAAAGATGCAAAAAATAACAATGGAACCTAAATGAGCTTACTGCGGTTTAATATTGATGAGACAAAAAAAGAAGCGATTGTAATTAATGAGCCGATTGATGCAATTGTATTATATGATTTTATAAATATTCATTTTTCAGGTGAAAAAAAGTATGAGTTGGCACAAGATTGCTTTGACCATGTAGTCGAAGAGTTTAAATATACGATTAAAAAAGCGATTAATGAAAAATCAAGGCTACATCCATCTCTTTACAACAATGGACAAATTTCTTTGCTTGGGTATCAATGGTGTAAGTACCTTAAAAAAAATGATCGTAAAGATTTAGTCTATGGCAATGAAGATACTGGAATACCATGGATTGGTTATAAATATACTTTATTTGAAACGTCTCATGATATAGATACGCCTGCTTCCTGGCTATATAATGATGAGCACGGAAATATAATTTTTGAACTGACACCGGTTTATCCATGGTATTATTCAAAGCCTGGCAGTGGTGAAACTTTTATAAAATATTCTGAGTGGATGAAAACTTATCAGCCAATTTTGATTCGTACGATTTCTAAGCAAACAGCTAAGCAATGGCTCAAGCAAATTGATGATTTAATTAAGGTTGTAAAGAAGAATGACAAAAGATTAAGATGTACCGGTCCTGGATGTAAGCACTGTCTAAAAATAGGTAAAACAGGCTGTTACTGTGGATCTTAAATTGAAAATGAAATAATTAAAAAGAGTAATTTTATAAGCGGAGTTGTTATGAAAAAAATTATTGAAGGCTACTATAAATTTTTTGAACAATACTTTACAAAACAGTCATTGTATAAAAAAATGTTTAAAAAAAATAAGCCAAATATAATGTTTGTTGCGTGTTGCGATTCTAGGGTTGATCCAGCTCTTCTGGTCAGCGCGCAGCCAGGGGACATCTTTGTAGAAAGAAACGTGGCAAATGTCGTGCCGCATCGTGATGATGGCCCAAATTCGATAGTTATTGCACTCGAAGTGGCTTTGTGCGGGTTTGAGGTCTCTGACATAATTGTTATGGGGCATCAGCATTGTGCAGGGGTTGAAATGCTTGCCCTTAAAGCTTTGCATCGATTTGGAGCTGTTCCGTTTGAATACGACAAGCGCGAGCATGAGCTTGAACGGATTTTAGATAAGCCATACGATAAAGAAAATGCTGCTGAATTTGAAAAGCTAAACATTTTACTTTCTTGTAAAAATTTACTTTCTCATGAGATGGTTGCTAGTCGAGTTAAAGCTAAAAAAGTTTCTGTTCATGGTTGGTATTTTTCGTTAAACACTGGAAAATTTGAAACGCTATGCTTGGCCTGCTTGCAATTTACCGACTTGATGGTTGAGTGCTGTGGAAAGCGAGTTGTCTAAAAAACATTGTAGTTGGTGATGGTTTTTCCTTGACAGTGTTAGTCTAATTTTTAAGCACAGGCAGAAAACCTTTAATAATCACTTTTTTCTATTCCCCTTGCAATTAAATGTAGGGCAGGGTATTATATAAGTATATAGTTTATATTCCCTTGAATAAAACGCTTAGGCCCGCTGAGTCAATTGACTGAATGGCCTTATTCAATAAAGTTTCGGAACCTAACCAAATCAAATCAAAATACGTCGATAAGGTATTTCAAAATACCATAGGCAGTTAGGAAATCGGGTGCCTTTGTTGGTGACAGATTTTTTAATAAATGTGCTGTCAGCCTGTGTTATTAAGTGGGATATTGCTGTGAGAAACATACTAATCCTCCTTAATAATTAGGAACCAAAAGATGACTGATTTTACACAGTTCAATGGTCTTTCGCCTCAACTTTTAGAGTCTTTGACTCAAATGGGTTTTGTTACCCCAACTCCAATTCAAGTAAAAGCAATTCCTTTAGCCCTAGAAGGCAAAGATATTTTAGGATCTGCGCAAACAGGAACCGGTAAAACTGGTGCATTTGCAATTCCTTTAGTATCAAAAATTCTTAACAATGAAATTCATAGCGCGTTGGTATTAACTCCAACTCGTGAACTTGCTGTTCAAGTTTTAGCAGCAATTCAACAAATTTTAGGCAAAAAAAGCACAATCAACACAGCTCTTTTAATTGGTGGTGAAGCTATGCCTCATCAATATCGCCAGTTAAGAAGAAGCCCTCGTATTGTTGTTGGTACTCCTGGTCGAATCAATGATCACTTAGAGCGCCAAACATTACAAATCGATAAAACAACATTCTTAGTTCTTGATGAAACAGATCGTATGCTTGACATGGGATTTGGACGTCAGATCGACAGCATTGTTGAATTTTTGCCAACTCCAATTCAAACATTGATGTTTTCAGCTACAATGCCAAGAAACATTATGCAAATGGCTGCAAAATATCTAAAAAATCCAGAACGTATCGAAATCGGATCAAGCTTGATGCCAGTTTCTACAATCACACAAGAATCTATCCGTATTCAAGATGCAGAAAAATATGGTCAATTGATCAAAGAACTTGATACTCGCGAAGGTTCTGTTGTTATTTTTGTGAAAACAAAACAAAACGCAAAAAATATTGCTGACAGATTATATCGTGACAATTTTGAAGCAGAAGCTATTCATGGTAACTTGCGTCAAAACAAACGTGATTCTGTTATTAAAGGATTTAGAGAAAGCAAATTCCGCGTACTTGTTGCAACTGATGTTGCTGCTCGTGGACTTGACGTTCCTCATATCCAACACGTTATCAACCATGATTTGCCACAGTGCCCTGAAGATTATATTCACCGTATTGGTAGAACAGCTCGTGCTGGTGCAAAAGGTTCTGCAATCAACTTTATTACAAACAAAGAAGATAAATTGTGGCGTGCAATTGAACGCTTTATGAAAACTGGTGATCAGCCACAGCAAAATCATCGTTCAAGAGATGATAATTATGGTGCTGGACGTAGCAATTCAGGCGGAAGTCGTTTTGGCTCACGTGGATCAGACGATCGTAGATCAGATGATCGCAGATCAGGTGGTCGCTCATCATTTGGTGGTAGATCAGGTGGACGTTCATTTGGTGGTGAAAGATCATCAGAAGGACGCTCAGAAGGTCGTTCATCATTTGGCGGAGAAAGATCATATGAAGGTAGATCTTCTTATGCTCCTCGAGCAGAAGGCGGATCATCTGAAGGACGTTCATCAGAAGGTAGATCTTCTTATGGTGCTCCAAGATCTGAAGGCAGATCAGAAGGTCGTTCATCTTACGGTGCTCCTCGCTCTGAAAATCGTTCAGAAGGACGCTCAGAAGGTCGTCGTTTTGAAGGCGGATCAGATGAAAATCGTTCATCAGGAGAATTTAGACGTAGCTCTAAGCCTCGTGCTGCTGGTGTTTCAACTTATGGTAGTGCTTTTAATAAAGATAAGTCATCAAGTTTTTCTGGTGGTAAATCACCTAAAGGAAGAAGCAACGCAAGTAGCTCATTCTCTTCTGGAAAACGTAACTTTTCTGAAGGCTCAACAAGCGGTAGAAATAACGCGTAAGTTGACTATAAGTTTTCCAGCAATGGATTAATTTAGTTAAAAATATAAAAAGGCTTCCTTTTATCGGGAAGCCTTTTTTGTTGAGTAAAATATGTTTTTTTTGGTATAAATATATGTAGTGATAATTGCACATAAGTTTTTGTAAAAAAGGTAGAGAGTATGGATCTTATTATTGTTTGGATGAGGCAAGATCTTAGGTTGCATGATAATCCGGCTTTATATGCAGCATCACAAAAAGGTGCTGTTTTTCCAGTCTATATTTTTGATCAGTCTATGGCTGGTGACTTTGCGATGGCAGACTCATCAAAGTGGTGGCTACATAATTCATTACTTTCATTGCAAAAAAGTTTTCATGAAAAGCTTGGTTTGTATAAAGCAGATAGTGTTACAAAATTAATTTCTTTAGCAAAAAAGCATAAAGTGTCAGCGGTTTACTGGAACAAATGCTACGAGCCGTGGTCTATTAAGCAAGAAAAAGAGCTAGAAAAAAAATTAACAGAAATGGGTGTTAGTGTTCAGTCTTTTAATGGATCTTTGATGTGGGAAGCAGAAAAGATCGTTAAAAGTGACGGAACTCCTTACAAGGTATTTACTCCATTTTATAAAAACGGATGTTTAAAAGCAGAGTCTCCAAGAAAGCCACTTCCTATGTTTAATGTAAAAAAACTATTGTCTGAGCATGTAGATAGTTTATCGGTAATGGATTTTAATTTGGTACAGGATAAAGATTTAGCTCGTCAATTAAAAAATATCTGGACTCCTGGTGAAAAACAGGCAGGAAAAGTGCTGCACTCTTTTATTGAAAATCGTTTGCATGATTATCAAGAGGGAAGGGACTTTCCAGATCGAAAAGCAGTCTCGGGATTATCAGCCCATATTCATTTTGGTGAAATTTCCCCCAATGAAATTTGGCATACTGTTTTAAAAGATGGGCATCAATATTCATCTAAAAGCAATATAAGTTGTTTTCTAAAAGAGCTTGTGTGGAGAGAGTTTGCATATAATGTTTTGTATCATAATCCGTCGATGCCAAGTAAAAATTTGCAGAAAAAATTTGATGTGTTGAGTTGGAGTTATGATAAAAAGAGCTTAGAAGCTTGGCAAAAAGGAGAGACTGGTTATCCAATTATAGATGCTGCAATGAAGGAATTGTTAGAGACTGGCTCTATGCATAATCGTATGCGTATGGTAGCGGCTTCCTTTTTGGTTAAAAATTTAATGATTCATTGGCATCAGGGACAAGATTGGTTTTGGAAAAAATTGGTAGATGCAGATCTGGCAAGCAATAGTTTTAATTGGCAATGGGTTGCTGGTTGTGGTTATGACGCTTCTCCATATTTTAGAATATTTAATCCAATTTTGCAGGGCAAAAAATTTGATGCTACTGGCGCATATATTAAAAAATTTCTACCCGAACTTTCATTGTTGCCGACTAAATATTTACACACTCCTTGGCTAGCTTCAGAGGATATTTTAAAAAAAGCAAAAGTAGAATTGGGTGTAAATTATCCATTTCCAATTGTTGATTTAAATTTTTCTAGGGTTCGAATTCTTGATAAATTTAAAAAATTGAAGAAGAGCTAATATTATATAAAACGATCTATAATTCTTCTTGCGATAATAGCTGTTGTTCCTGTTAAGATACTGCCCCAGGCCATATCAACAATGGTTAAGGTTGTTGACCAATTTTGTAGTGTTGCCTGGTTGGTAAGATCGTATGCACCGTATGCAACTGTTCCAAGGAAAGCACCAAGGCAAAATAGTTTAGCTGAGCTATAAGATTGTTCTATGCAAGGAATCATAATAAATATGGTTATTCCCAGTGCGTAGAGTAGGTAAAAAAGAATGATAGGCGCTATTTGAATCTTTTTTGCGAGTAAACTTCCTAGAAGTGGAGCATAAAAGTTTTTACTCATCAGACTAAGCCATAAGAAATCAATTGCCACAAGGGTTACCAGTGAGGAAAGGTAGGCAATAAGTATTTTATTCATTTTTTACTCTGTGTAAGAGGGTTTATAGTTGATCCAGTATTTCAGCTATTTTCTTATCTTAGATGTTTATAGGTCATCTTCAGTCTCAATTTTTGTAAATTTTTGGGTATGGTTCCATTGGAAACTGCCGTTTTTTAAGGCATGCATAATGTCTGAAATTTTTTTAATGTCTCTTGCTTTAATTCTTATTGTCTCATCTGTTTCTTGCTTGGTAGAGCTAAGGATTTCTAATGATACTGCAAGAGCTGCAGACATAGGTGACTTTGTCCCTAATGCTTCTTCAGATATAAGCCCAAGTTCATTAAAGATAGAGGCTTTATTTGGTTTTGCTTCTATTAGGCCGCGAGTTAATCTTTTATAGGTTATAGTGACTTGATCATGTAATGTATTAGTTTGTTCTTGTTTTTCAAATGTTAGTTTCAATGTTTGAAACATTGGTCCTTTTGTACTTGTAGCAATACAGTTTGACAGTCCAGAATTGTTATTTATGATGCTGCCAATGAGTCGAGCTACTTCAATTGGGTTTGTTTGTTTCTTTAAATCTGTGGGATTAAGTTTTTGACTGGTTGCATTAATAATAAATATCCCAGTTTTAAGTTCAATAGAGTCATTGCTTGTAGGTAATTCGTGATTAGGTGTTTGCTCGCTCGCAAAGGATATTTTTGTAACTATTATTGTAAATAAGAACAATGGAATCATAATTTTTTTCATTAATTTTCCTTTAATATTTTGTAAATATCTAACTACTCCAAAGATTAAGAGTAATTAAAGTTTTGTAAATAAATTTAAAGAAGAATGAAGTTCTGTTAAAAATTAGGCAAAAAAATAAACCAATAAATGTTGGTTTTAATTTTAGCATCAAAGGCTTTGAAATAAGAAGTTATTGAAAAATTGCAGAAGTCGATTAATTTTTGGTGAAGTATGGAGGAGAGAGAGGGATTCGAACCCTCGATCCCGGATTAACGAGATAACGGTTTTCAAGACCGCCGCTTTCGACCACTCAGCCATCTCTCCATACAAAGTTTGAAATCAAAGAAAGTTATTATTAAGTGATAAAAAAGATTAGTGTTGGATTATTGTTAAATATAAAATACGCAGTACTTTAATTTTCTTTAAAAGGAGAAAAACATGAAGCCTTCGCTAAAATCTATATATTTCTTTATTGGATATGCTTTTTTTACAAATTTCTTGAGTATGCATGCATCTACAACATTACCTTCTTTGATAACAGCATCTACTGGTGTAGCGAGAATACCAAATGATGTTGGCGGTTACATGCATAATTATGTAACACAGCATTTTTCTCCGGCAGGGACTAGACTTAGTTCATGTTGTAATATGGCAAATGCAACTTTTTCAGGAACAAGTGCAGATTCTGGTGTGGTTTTAGGCGTTGAAAATAATACAGGCTTAGATTTTCTAGTCATGCAAAATAGCGTGATTATTGATGTTTTAAAGCCTGGAATGAATGACGTTGCCCTTCATTTAGCTTCGCTTATTTCGTCTACGGGAACTACATCTGTCACTTCAGATATTACATTCGTCCCTAAGTCTGGAGCTCAATCATCGCAAGTTAGGCTTAGGGTGCTTACTGGTGCTCAGCTGTCTACTCATATGACAAATATATCTACAGCACAAGGAGGTGCTTTTTTAAAGAATGGAACGAATTCTTTGCCTGGGGTTGGGCAATTAGCAGCAACCAGCAGTGATCAATATTTAGTAGTTGAGACAGTATCTACTGATTCGTCTAAGCCTCTTAATGCTGCTGAGCAAAGAATTCAGGTTTTAAATCTTACAAATATTACAAATATTTATACTTTGATATTAGAAATCAATTTAATGGGGCTTGTGTTTGAAGCTAAGGGAACAGTTTCTAATGGTTCTACGTCAACGGTAGATAAGGTATCAGAGTATGCATCTCTTAATGATACTTATTTAGTATCAATTAAAAACGTTCATATTTTAAATGAAGTTTCTGCCCATGTTGTTCCTCTTTTAGTCTTGCCAAGAAAGATATTGCAATCAGGTACTTCATTAAATTTACCATATGCTACATATATTCAGTCATATTCAAATTACATAGCTGGGAAAAATGCTGGAGCGGCTAAAGAGTATTATGATCTAATGATTAATTATGTTGCTGAGCCTTATGGATATTTAAATGCTTTGCATTATTTTGATACGGATAAGTCTTTGCTTGCAGTCGTTGATCAATCTGCAAACTTAGCTTCAGGTACAGTTCTTGACAGCGTTATTGGTACTGATGTTTATGCAACTAGCCTAGCTCTTTCTTCTGACTTGTCCTTAGTTTATACAGCGCAAGATGCCAATGGTAATACCGTCTTTGATCCAGGATACGAACATTTAGAGTTTGGTTTTGATATAGATTCTATGAAGCAAAAAGTGTTGGCCACTGATATTTATGATGTTGTTACTCCAGGAGCTTTTCCAACCAATCGTGAAAGTCTATATTTTTTTCAGTGTATGGCGGGAGATGAACAACAAATTGCAATCCATCTATTGAATTGGGGTGGTGGCGATGTATATGGTGGAGGAATAATGGCTGGAAATTCAACAAATATTACGGAGGGTGTTTCTTATAATGAGGTTGGATCATTTTCAAGTTCGTTTTTCACCTTGCAGATAGAAGATTGGAGTGCTGGAATACGCTTTATTCCTGTTTATTATAATGAATCAGCATTGATTCCAATTCTTACCATGGAAGGCTTAAATGCTATTTCTGGCGCAGCTCCAGCAGCGCTATATTTTTATGCTTTTAGGGTCAGAAATGGTAAATTTATTGGTTTGATTCCTGTATTAACCTCTAATATGTCAGGATTATTAGGCACTCAAACATTTACAAGAGTCATTCAATTTTATTGGGGGGTTAATTATCTTTCGCAGTCACCTAATTATAATCAATTTGCAGTTGGTAAGAATGGAGATACCAATCTTGTTGTGGTAGCTAGAAATCTTCCAAGTATTGACTATCCAGGGTACTGTGACTTGATATGGAATGGGTTGAATATAAATTTTTCAGGTGTTAGAAATTTAGTACAAGATGTAGCAACATTTGCGCCATATCTTGAAAAAGCTTGGTCAATTGATAATGGTGATGGATCTGATAAGTGGATGATATCTGTTCCCAAATCTGCTATAAAAAATGGTATTGATATTCATGTTAGCTTGCTATCGAATCAAAACTATGAAATGGTTTTGCGTGATAATCAACAAAATATTCTAGGCTTTAGGCAATTTACGACATCTCAAGCAAATCCAACTTTGATGATCAATCATATTTTATCATCATCTGGAGCTGTAGATTGGTTTAATACTCCAACACAATTAGTAGGCGCTAAAAATGTATTTAATATTAAAGGGTCTGGAAATACATTAACTGCTGTTAAAACAGTAGCAGCTCCAGTTGCAGTAGTTCCAGCGCCATATCCAACAAATGTTTTTGCGACGAAATCAATTTTGCCATCTGGTCAAGCACTCACAGGACTAAATTACTACCTAGGATTTACAGATAAAACACAAACAGCTTTACAGCTTGGTGCTCGATCACTTAATTCTGCTACTAAATTTTTAGCAGCGGTTAACAAAAGTCTTGCTAAGGGAAATGTGATTGTTCTGACTGCAGGCCTTACGTTAAATGGACCAAACTATGACGCTACAGTTGCAGCTTACAATTTTTCAAATCAAACTACTCCAATAGCTTTACATTCATTTCCATGTATCACTTCTTGGACTTATGATGCTACAACGCAACGTTATACAAATACAAATACTCCAATATTAAATGAAAACAATCCTCAAGCAGGCGATTCTTGGATTAGATATACGACTTCTCTTGCTGGTATGGTTAGTGTAGATATTGGATCTAGTAACGGTTTTCAGATTCAATCGAATGTGGCACAATCAGTAGCAAAAAAAGCACCTGCAGCTGATAAAAAAGATAAAAAGCATGACAAGAAAGATAAGCATCCTAAGGCTGCAAAAGAAAAAACAAAAAAATTAGCACCGGTGATCGAAAAAGATAAAAAGCACAAAAAAGATAAAAAGCATCACAAGCCTGCTAAAAAAACAAAAGCAGAAATAAAAGCAAAAATAGCAAAACTACAAGCAGAAGAGTCTGCAGCTGCTTAAAAGATTTAATGATTGTTTGGCCGAGTGTAGGAAACTGCTGCTTGGCCATCATCATCTTCACCTGTTGCAACGCCAACTAAAGAAGAATAACACATGCGCTTTAGATATGTGTTGTAGCTTGAAAGGCTTTGAATATCAGCTTTTGGTGGATTATGTCTAGCTTTTGATTTAATCCACTGACCAGATGAATGCATTAAAATTGTAACCAAATATGAATTACTGTCTTCATAAATAAATGGCGGCTGAACAACGCTCAAACCATATTTTGTAAGGGACGGGCGAGAAGCATTGATAATGGCTTCAAAGTCTGCATAGCTGCTTTTAAAAAATGGATTTTTTTGATTTTTTGCAGCAACTGACATTTCATTTTGTGCTTTTGCTAAAGCTGTTGCAAGTTGATCGATTTGAGATGACATAATGTCATTGATGTTTTCCATAAAACCCCTGATTTTTCTTTGTGGAAAATGTTTTTTCTATGTTTATAGTTTACGTTATCTAAAAAAAATATAGAAGAATGATTTAAAAAAATGAGCCGAAATTATAAATTTAATTTCGGCTCATTTTTTATGCTTGTTTTTTGTCGTAGCAAAAGTTTAGTTATTTTCTACAAGCTTTAAAACGTCTAAAACAAATTTTTCTAGATACTGTAAGCTTGCTGGGCTGCCAGGTTGTTTTGTAATCAGTTTTCCATTGTTATAAATCATAAACGTTGGAACGCTATCAATTTTATGTTTTTCAACAAACTTTAGATTTGAGTCGTAATCCATAGAGGCAAATGTGCATTGATCTTGAAATTTTTGAGCTATTTGTTCAAAGAGTGGCTTTAATCTTTGGCAGGGTGGGCACCATGTCGCAGATACTTTTAAAATGACTGGTAGTTTGCTTTGTAAAACTTCTTTTTCAAAGTTGCTTGAGTTTATTTCAATCGAGGTTTGAGCTTGAGCTCGGGCACCAAGCATGAGTGGCGCTGTCAATAAAAATAGCTAAAAATAGCAAGCTTGTTGCCAGAAGTGATTGTTTTTTTGAAAACATAATCTGTCCTTAGTTTTTAATAAAAATCAATATTTTTAGTGTATGCAAACTAAGTGGTAAGGCAAGATAAAAAATAGTTCAAAAAGCCGTGGTTAATAGAAATATTTGACCACGGCTTTTTTGTTTCTTAAGTAAAACCATCTCTTGTTGGCTCTGGCAAGGCAGAACTTAGGGTTAATGCATAATAAATTTAAGCTATTTTAAGAAACAAAACTTTTCAATAAAGTTGACAATGTTGATTGTGGTAAAGTGATTACGTACACATCAAGAACATATTTTGAATTATCATATTCATCATCATCGTCAAATCCAGGATCACCAGGATTTAAAATAGTTAAATTTTCCCAGGTTAAATAGTTAGTATCATCATACGCAGCATTGTGAAATTTTTTTAAAATCGAAAGAGGCGTTTCCAGAAAGTTTAACTTAAATCCAAATGGCAATTTAATATCAGCGCCCGATAGAACATCAAAACATAAAGTTAAATATTGCTCATCGTGCCAAAGATAGAAAGTAGCTGGTCCATTATTGGTTAGTATAACTTGATCGGTTCTCTTTTTGATTAATTTTAATATGAAATTATGTAAATCTTTTAGCGAGAGGGTCTTAATAAAATCCTTATCAAATGATAATTCATAAGTGTTATAATAAATTTCTTCTTTTTGCTGTTTGAGATCTCCCGTGATGAGGATGTCTTGATTAAGTATTTCTTCTAAATTATTCAAATTATTTATTTTTGTGTAATTCATAATAAAAATTGTAACCTTTTCAATTTTAAGATGTTTTTACTGTTTAAAAATTATATCGCTATATGGTATGAACATGCCGATAGGACCTTTGTGCTTATTTATTTGGTTACCAAGCTTGTCTACTTCAAATACGAATTCAAAACCTTTGGCAGTCTCTTTAAATACCTTATAATGTTCTCCACCGTGCGCTCTGGCGCCTCCACGATCTTTGGAATACCATAAATTTGTTTTTGGATCTTTGTACATATTGCCAAAATTTTTAGATTGCGCTTTCTTAGCATAATTATTTTTTAGTCTTTCAAACCAATCATCATCTTCTGGATCTGGTCCACCAGCATAAGCAGGCGAGCTGCTCATAGAAAATTTAGGATTGTATTTTTCGCCCTTGTCACGTTTAAGCAATTTTGTGCTAAGCCACCAACCAGCAATGCATACTCCCAAGTAAATACCTTCAAAAGAGATTCCGCCACCAAAAGCAATGGAGAACCCTATAAAAAATGGTGGGAAATTGTGTACAACGATGTTTTGTGTGCCAATGAAAAAGGTATGCTGATAGTCAAGCTGAATGTCAAAAAGTTCAATCTCACCATCAAGAAACCCAATTTCATCAATGATTACAATGTTTTTATGGCCAGAAAGTAAAGGCATTGATTTTGGTAAATGCTTTGCCTTACGCCAAACATGTTTTTCAGGATCATAAAATTTTTGTTGAGGAGCTGTAACTATCACGTCGTCGCCAATTGAAATCAAAACAGCTCGCGATAAAAAATAGGATGTTGTTTTTTTTACTTTGCTTAAAAAACAATCACCAGATTTGGTGATTGAATAAACAATGTCGCCTGATTTAAGTTGTTCAATGGATGCGTATCCACCAGGTATTTTGACTGCGGTACCTGCGGCAAAACCGGGTAGTAAGTTTAGTGAAAAGAAAAATAAAATTAGAAGGAGTGATGATTTTAAATGTTTGTTCATGATTGCTCTTGATGGTTGTTTATCATGCAATCAAGTTTAATTTTTTTGTGGATTTATGCAAAAAGAATTATTGATTTAAAATTAAGACTTAAAAAAATAGGCTTTCGCAGAAATATGAGACCAGGGCTTTTTCATTTCTTAAGTAAAATCTGAGCGCTTTTGGCTCTGGCAAGGCGTTTTTCCAGGGGGGGGGCGAAGCCTGAAAAAGTTGCGAAAGCAAAAGAAACAGGGTAAATCATTGTTTTTGGTTGAGCTCTTTTGCTAGAGTACAAATTATAGATCTCCGTGGGGGGATAAAAAAATAAAGGGAAAGTCTTATGTCTACAAATCAAAAATATCTATTATGTGCTCTCAGTCTGCTGGTCAGCAGCCAGGCTGTGGGTATGCGTCAAGTGACCTCTCGAACGGGAGCTACAGTTGGTCGAGCTTTGGGAGCTGGCGTAGTGTCACCAGTTGCTCGACATTTTTCTAATAATAGTTTGGGTTTTTCGCAGGAACAAGTGAAAGAAATGGACGAATTTGAAAAGACGAAGCATGTTAATCGTGCTAATATGGATCGAAAGGATCTAGCAAAACATGATGAAGTGATTGGCTATTTCAAAGAGGACATAATGAAGGACCCTAAGGCTTTGTATAAAATCCTTGCAGATGCAATGCCAAGATATAAAGATCAGATGGAAAAAGAATACCCTCGGAATATAATTGCAGAAGTTCTTAAAAAGCACCCAGACACAATTATAACTGATAGAGACTGGCGTAATGCAGCAAGTCACCCAAATTCTGATCACTTCAGTGATATGCTTAAAGCAGGGCGTCGACCTCCTGTAGATAGTGATGTCTCTGATGTCAATAGATTCCCAAACTCTTTTAAAACATTTGCTTCTTCTCGAATAAGCATTAAAAATATTCCAATCGCGGTGCAGAATAAGCTACCGTTTGATCAAATACCGCAAAAGATAGATTTTCTAGAAAAAATGCGAGGAGATATAAAGGCTGGAAGTATTTCGCCTAGAGAGCTTAATGAGTCAGATATTGATAATGCTGTTAATGCTTTAAAGTCACAACATGCAGAAAATCAGGCTCGAATGAAAGAACAGAAGGAAGAAGCAGCTGCTAAGTTTCAAAAAGAATGGACAGAGGGATCTTTGAGCGATAGGGGGAGATTAATTTCAGAAAGCACAAAACAAAAGTTTGAGGAAAGCGGCTACGCAGATAAAGCTAGATTAGTTCAAGAGAGCTTAGCACACAAAGCTAAATATGTTAGCGATCACGCAAGATATAGAGCTTCAAGCTGGTTTGGCAAAAAATAACGATTTACAAAAATAAAACATTTAAAGAGCCGTGGTGCATAGAAATATGTGACCACGGCTTTTTCGTCTCTTAAGTAAAAGCTGAGCGTTTTTGGCTCTGGAAAGGCATTTTTTCAGGGGGGGGGTAAACCATTGTTTTTGGTTGAGCGCTTTTGTTAGGGTAGAAATATAGGTCTCCGTGGGGGGATAAAAAATAAAGGGAACATGCAATGTCTACAAATCAAAAATATATATTTTGCGTACTCAGTCTACTGGTTAGCAGCCAGGCTGTGGGTATGCGTCAAGTGACAGGTAAAACTGGAGCTCAAGTTGGTCGAGCTTTGGGAGCTGGCGCAGCGTCAACAGTTCGTCGACAGTTTGAGACAAGCATGCCTGATTTGATGAGCGGGGGACCAAGCTCAGCAGCAATTATTCTTAATAGAGGGCAATATTGGTGCTGGTAAGTCTACCTTTTTGCAAATGTTATCAAACTATTTCCCTCAAGCT
>JAPLIP010000009.1 GCA_026389065.1 Candidatus Dependentiae bacterium | reverse complement strand
TGTCCAGGTCGATAGATAAGCCCATTTTTTTAACAATGGCACCAATTTTTTTAAAAGCCGCACTTAACATGTACAAGGTCCTTTCTTTTATTATTATCTCTCTATAATCAATTTAGCCTTTGCCTGCTTACATATTTCCAGGAATATCGCTGCCAATAATTTCATTGTTGCGAGTTGATTTTTCATATTTTTTGCCAAGTAACCATGAAGCAGTAAACCAAAGCAACATTAACGCTCCAAACACACCACCGTAAGCGGTATTTGCAAGAGATGTTCCCGCAGTGCAAAAATTAATAGAATTCGAAACTATACAACCAAAACCCTTAGAAAACTTAGTGCCAAAAGTATCGATCCACGCCTTAGCCTTAAACTTCATATCTTTGGTCGTCGGAATATACAGAGCTTCTCTTAATGGATGCGAAATAGAATAATTTACTGCAGCCATTCCAATAAATACATACATTATTGAGTCTGCGCTGTATGTCATTACAAAGAAAATTAAAAGAATTGAGACCAAGAAAGGAACCATAAATAGACATCTTCTAACGCCAAATCTTCTAAGCAAGAACTGCATACCAAAAAATGAAAGCAACATGCCATAAAAATGAGACTGAAACCTCTGCCAGAACATTGCGGCAGAAAGTCCAGCCATAGAAGTTGAAGCTTCTTGTAAAAGCCCAATTCGCTGAATCCCAATGACAACATTTAACGTTTCATAGCAAAACACTAAGCCAAAGATTCCTAAAACATACGGCGATTCAACTAAAAGCCTAATTCCAGAGAAAATAGACGTTTTTGATTCGCCCTCTTCTTTTTCTTTATCATGCTTCTTTTCAAGCTGATAAACAGCCTCGTACCCATGAAGATACTGACCAGGAACCACACGCATTAAAATAACCAGCAAAACTGGAACGCAAAGCAGCATTACAGAAACAACACCCATTAAAATCTGATGAGAAACCACATCATGATTGAGGCTTCCAAATCGACTCAAAATATTATCATGATCAAGAATATACCATGCAAACAGTGCTGCAGAGATACCACCAACCTTAGAACCTGCAACCATCAAAGGATAGCAATTTCGAGCCTCTTTGGGACTTGAAATTGAATTTGCAAAAGCCCAAAACACACTCACTACAAATGGCGAGTAACCTTCTAAGACAAAATAATAAATCCACCCAAAAAACCGATATGGGCTCGTTTGAGTGTTATAAAGACCAATTGTTTGATGACCAAGAAGCAAGGTGAAAACAGCCAAAACAACGCCGTAAAGCATGCAATAAAATGCTAGCAACTGGTAACGACGAAAAACATCAACAAGGCGAGAATAACCTAGCGCTGCAGGTATCAATAAAAATATGACCAAAAGCTTTGCTGTTGGAAGATAGCTTTTACCGACAATGCTGACAAAGATGGAATCTTTTAATTCTTTTGCAATGGTATAAGAACCCAAAACAAACGCAAAAGAAATGGTTAAGAGAATAAATTTTAATCGCTCGTGCCTGTTTAAACCTAAGTTAAACATACCCCCCAAGAAAGAAGCCATATCTGTATCCTTTAAATCCTACTGAACTCTAAAAAATTTCACTTTTGATCCACTACTAACTGATCCAATTTTTTATATTGAAGCCATTTTTTTACAACAAAAAAGGCCATTGAAGCTATAAAAGCATCAAAAGCCTTATGTAATTGTCCAAAAAGTGGCTCTACGAGATAACTCCCATAGCTGACAGAGCCTAAAAACCTTATCCATTAAACTACTCAAAAGCACCATAAGTCCTCTAAAAAATTGTTTTAAACAAAGATATTTTCGAATAATAATTACAGGCAGTATAACACGGTCAAAAAATTCTTACAAAGGTTTTACAGAAACAAAAAAAGATTTTAACTAAAAACCTCGATTTAAAGCTCACATAGGGCAAAACCACTAAAAACCCCTATCAAAAAGTGATTTACGAATCTTAAAAATCTTGGTATATTTATATAGATGTCTTTTTAAATAAATCAGCCAAGAAGCCTGAGGCTAGAGTCATTTTTTCATACATGAAAAACTATCTCTTTCATGCACCACGGCTGATCTTTATTAAAGCTCTCATAATGGATTGGTTACTCATAGCAAGGCTATTTTACATAGACTTTCTTAACACAATGGCTCTAAAAAGCCTACTCATAACATAGGAGTCAAAATATATGATCGAAGAACAAATAATAGCTGCAAAACCGGTTATTGCACCTGAAATCTTACATCAGCCCACTTCTGACAATATTTTGCCAATCCTTCCATTAAAAAATATAGTCGTTTTACCAACAAGCATTATCCCAATCATCGTGGGTAGAAAATCTTCTGTTCGAGCTGTTGAGCATGCACTTAAGCACAACAACAAGACAATTTTCATTACCGCGCAAAAAAATCCAGAAACTGAAAATCCAACCCAAGACGAAATGTACACTTACGGTACAAAATCAACAATTCTGCAAATGATGAAAATGCCTAACAACTCACTAAAGATTTTAGTTGAAGGCATTGTTAGAACAAAAATGATCGAAACGTTTGAAACTGAATCTTTTACTTCAGCTTTACTTCAAGATTGCTACACTTCATCGGCATCAGACGTTCGCATTGAAGCCGCTTGGAGAAATTTAAAAAGCACGTATCAAACATACTGCAAACTTAATCCAAAAATTCCCGCTGATTTAGTTGCTGCAGCTTTAACCATTGATGATAAAGAAGCGATCACAGATACGATTGCTGTTCATGCAAACATATCTTTTTTCGATCGCCAACAAATCCTTGAAACTATAAATCTTCAACAACGAATGACACTCGTTGCATCACTTTTAAAAAAAGAGATTGAAATACTACAAGCTGAAGATCGAATCAAAGGCAGAGTTCAGCACCAGGTTGAAAAGAACCAAAGAGAATATTACTTAACAGAACAAATTAAAGCTATCCATAAAGAACTTGGCAGAGATGATCATTCTGGTGAACTTGATAGCATGCATCATAAAATCAAGCTTTTGCGCCTTCCAAAAGACGCTCAAGAAAAAGCAGAAAAAGAACTTCATCGCCTCGAACAAATGCCAGCGATTTCTGCTGAATCTGCCATTAGCAAACATTATCTTGATTGGATACTTACTCTTCCTTGGCACAAAAAAAGCAAAGACAGTATCAGCCTTATTCAAGCAGAAAAATTTTTAAATAAAGAACATGCAGGGCTCAAAAAAGTCAAAGATCGAATCCTTGAGTTTGTAGCAGCTCAAAAATATGCTCTCGAGCTTAAAAAGTCGCCAACTATCTGCCTTGTCGGGCCTCCAGGAGTAGGTAAAACATCTCTTGCGGCATCAATTGCAAAAAGCCTTGGTCGAGAATTCACCAGGATTTCGCTAGGCGGCGTTAAAGACGAAGCTGAGATACGAGGGCACAGAAGAACATACATCGGCGCGCTACCGGGCAAAATTTTACATGCGATGCGCAAAACAAAAACAATCAACCCTGTAATTTTGCTCGACGAAATCGACAAACTGTCCCACGACAGCACAGGGGACCCTGCTGCAGCGCTTCTTGAGGTGTTAGATCCGGAACAAAACAAAACATTCATGGATCACTTCATAGACACTGAATATGATTTATCTAATGTAATGTTTATTGCAACTGCAAACTCATCTGACTCTATCCCGTACGCTTTGTATGACAGAATGGAAGTCATTAACCTTTCTGGATACACAGATGGTGAAAAACTAGCAATTGCACAAAACTTTCTATTTCCAAAAATGCTCAAAGAGCACAATTTAAATAAAACTCAGGTTAAAATAAGTACAGAAAATTTACTTTTAATGATCAATGAGTACACAAAAGAAGCCGGGGTAAGGCAACTTGAGCGTTTAATTGCAAAGCTAATGAGAAAATCTATCCAAGAGTTTCTGCACGATAAAAATCTAAAAAGCGTTACTATAACTTCTGAAAAAATAGTCGCATGGCTAGGACAAGAAAAATATAAAAAAACTGATCTTTGCAAAAACAAAGATGTGGTTGGACTAGCTACAGGACTTGCCTGGACAGAAATGGGCGGCGATGTTTTAGAAATTGAAGTAAGCTTGCTTCCTGGAAAAGGTGGATTGACATTAACTGGTCAACTTGGCGAAGTAATGCAAGAATCCGCACAAACAGCTTACAGCTACGTACGATCAATTGCTCCAAAAATTGGTGTGAAAAAATCAGAATTTTCAAACAATGACGTACACATACACTTTCCTGATGGCGCAACGCCCAAAGATGGTTCATCTGCTGGTATTGCTATAACTTGCGCGCTTGTTTCTGCGTTAACAAATATTCCATTCAAAAATTGTCTGGCTATGACTGGTGAAGTTTCCCTACGAGGTAGAGTTCTTGCAATCGGTGGGCTCAAAGAGAAACTCCTTGCCGCGCAACAATTCGGTATCACAACAGTCCTGCTTCCAAAGGCAAATGAATCAGATATTGAAGAGTTTAAAAACGATGTTACGAAACTCAATATTGTTTTTGTTGAGCAGATGGATATAGTATTACAACAGGCATTAGCTAAAAATCCATTCAACCGGAAAAAGATTTCTTTAAAAAAGAAATCAGCTAAGGCAAAAAAGACGGTAACAAAGAAGCAATAAACAAACATAATTATATACAAACCTTAAATACAAAGGGTCCTAATGAAAAAATTCCTACTTACAATCGTACTTGCAACAGTAGCTCTTCCTTTCATCGTTGGTTGCGGCAAAAAAGAAGAAGTTGTAGCTCCAGTTGAAATTTCAGAAGAAATGAACAACTCTGAAGAACTAGCACAAGCTGGATCAGAAGAAGCTTCTGACTCAAAAGAAAATTACGAAGCGTAAGCTATCTGGCGAAAGCCAAATTAGTTAAAACTTTAAAAGAAAAAGGCTCGTTTAAAACACGAGCCTTTTTTTTATTGCCTACAAAGAACTAAGAGCAATCTTGAAATGATCCATTATTAAAACGATAACCAACATAATTCCATAACTTGCAGCATTTGCCAGCAAGACAGCTTTTATTAAAGTTTTACGCTCAACTGATATGCCAAATCTACGAAATGCAATATATTCAACAAGCATTTTCACCGAAAAAACTACAAGAACTAAAGATAGAAGCATCCAAGTAAACTTTGATCCTAGCAACATTTTTTGCTCCAAAGAAAGAGGGGCCCCACCTTGAAACATTCCATCTTTGCCAAAATACAGCTCAAAGTTACTAAACAAAGCAATACCAAGCCCAATAAGTATTACCAGCATGTTGGCTAAGCAAGAGACTATGCGAGCAACTATCATACGTTTTGCGCAAGATTTATACACAACATGAGCAACCCTAGAAACAACTAAAGCCTCGAGCAGAATTGACAGCAAAAAAATAATAACTCCAAGCAGGCTGCTGAGCTTATTCATCGTCATCAAAGGCGCAATGCCTATAAAAACCCAACCTATCAGTGGCGTAGAAGATATTGATGCTGCTTGAGCAGACATTGGCAGCGCTAAGAAAGCTGATACCAAGCTCATTATATTTTTCTTGTTCACAAAAAACTCCTTTTTTTGAAAAGTTATGGCAATATTCTTTCTCATTACCAACCCGCCCAGATCAAAGTCAAGACTTCCAAGAAAAGAACGAAAAGCAACAAAACAAAACTTTTCATTTTTATTGCTTGTAGTAGAATACAATCAAATTAATAACGAGGCGCAATCAACAATTCAAAAAAGATTTTTATGAAAAAACTATTTATTCTTATGGCTATCATTTGCATAAGCACACAAATACACCCGAGTCCTAAAACTAGAATTGGTTTATGCATAGCAAGCGCATCAACAGCCTACATTATTAAAAATCAGGATTTGCCTGACGATCAAAAAGAAAAAATATCAACCGCAATAAAAAAAGCAAAGCACAACACATGCAACGCCATATGCCAACTGTGCGAAACTAACTTTTTTTGTGCTGCTGTAGAATCACATCAGCGAATTTACGGCAAATAAAAAATTTCTGACCACTCTTTTTTTATCAAAAATCCCTGCTCTCAAGCAGGGATTTTTGTTGTGCGACTAATTAACTTATTATAATTTTTAGAAAAAACCTTTTAAAATATCGTCAATTTGAGTATCAACCGAAACATCATTAAAGACTTTAATAATTATTCCTTTTTTGTTTATCAAAAAAGTCCTACGCTTGCTATGAAATAATCCAACCGTTCCATATTTGCTTGAAATATCTCTTTTAATTCTCGTGTCACTTACCAAAGGAAATGGCAAATTAAGTTTTTTTATAAACCTTTTGTGCGAGGCAGGAGCATCACAGCTCACCCCAACAACCATAATTCCATTTTCCTGCAAACGATTAAATCCATTTTTAAAGCTTTCTGCCTGCTTTGAGCAAGTTGGCGTACTGTCAAATGGATAAAAATACAAAACAATATCGGTTTTGCCGATATAATCACTTAAATTAAACGACTGAATCATTCCATCTGGAAAAACTGCTTGAGCCGTAAAATTTGGCGCTGGCTTTCCAACTAATTTTGGTTTACGAGCCTGAAGAAAATTTGAAAATATAAGACATACTAAAAAAACAAACCCGTGCTTGAAATTCACTTCCTACTCCTTTTTTTAATTTTTATTGTGTATCACATTTTTTACATGGCTAAGTGCTTTTTGCAACACTTGATCTTGGTTATCAATAGACGAACTTAAAATAAAAGCACCTTTTGGAATAACAAGAGGATCAATAGATCTTTGCATGTCCATTAAATCCCTAGACTTAATAACCTCTAAAGCATTATCAAAAGAAAAATGATTTCCTCTTCTTTCTTGATCTTTTACAAACCGTCGCGCACGAACACTCGGATCAGCGTCGAGATAAAACTTTACTTGCGCATCAGGAAACATAGTTGATCCACAAGAGCGACCTTCAACGACAACGTCATGGTTTTTCATAAGTTTTATCTGAAAGTCTTTTATCGCACTTCTGGCAACATCACTTTGCGCAAGCAGAACAGCACCTCTTGCCATTTCAGGATCTTTTAAAAATTGAGTTATTTCATTAATCCAGTAAATTTTTGCCAGGCCAGACTCATATCGATATTGAAAAACGCCACTTTCAAAGCATGCTTGAATGTCTTGAGGCAAAGGATTTTCAAGCATTGTTTCATCATATGAATAAAAGTTTTTAAGCACGTAAGCCAAGCCGCGATACAAATAACCACTATTTAAACAAAAAAAATTCAACTGATTTGAAAGAGCAAGGGCTAAAGTGGATTTGCCGCTTCCGCTTGGCCCATCAATAGTAATAATCATAGTTTTTCCTTCATATTTGCCACATCGATTCCTTGCAATTCAACCGTGTATGAACCATTCCAATAATTATGCATAACCTGCCCTACAATATCAAATGGCTCGTCTGATTGATTGGTAAAAACTTCAATCAATTCAGGTCTATTAAAAAACATGACCGGCTTGATCACTCCATCTGCAAAAATCATACATTTTACATGAACCTCTTTTAAAACTTGAGGCTTTTTAACAAGAACTACACCTTTAATATAAAAATATGGCTGTGGATTTTCATGACCAAATGGCTCAAACAAGCGCAAATCCTTCATGAATTTTTCTGAAAAATCTGATAAGTTTGCACACGCATCAACCAATAACTTTTGCTTTAAATCAAACTCTGTAAGCTCCGCGGCAACCTTTTTTTCAAGTCGAGATTGCAACAATGGCAAATCTTGCACTTTGAGTGAAAGTCCTGCAGCATGTGAATGCCCACCAAATGAAATTAAAATATCTTTTGACTCACTGAGCGCATTAAAAATATTAAATTCTTTAATTGAACGGCAAGAACCCTTTGCTATACCATCTTTTGTAATATGAAATAAAAGTGTTGGTTTACCATACAGCCCAACCATACGAGAGGCAACAAGCCCAATGACACCCGCAGGCCAATTTGAACTCGAAGTCAAAACAATGTTTTTCGAAATATCAATTTTCTTTGTTTCTACTTGTTTTATAATGTCAGCGCTAATCGATCTTTCTACCTCTTTTCTGGAGTCATTAAGCTCAAGAAGAATTTTCCCAATTCTATCTACATCTCGAGTGTCGCTTCCGATGAGAAACTGAACCCCTTCGCGAGGATCATCTAATCGACCAAGTGCATTAATTTGAGGAGTTACAGAAAAACCAATGTCTGTAGAAAAAAGTTCAGGCTTTGTAAACTTACTATTTTCTTTTAAAACTTGCAGAGCATAGCTCTCATGCTTGTTGACATGCGAAAGACCATAACGCACCCAATATCTATTTTCACCCGTCAAGGGAACCACGTCAGCAACTGTTCCTAAAAGCAAAAGCTCAATAACCTTGCCAGGAATTTCCATATTTTTTTCACGATACAAAAGTGTAAGTATTTTAAAAGCAACACCAACTCCTGCAAAATGTTTATATGGATACTCACAATCATCTTGATGTGGATTAACTATTGTATACGCCTCTGGCACATGATCATGCGGCCTATGATGATCAGTGATAATTAAATCTACGCCAAGCTCTAGCGCTAATTTCGCTGGCTCAAAAGCAGTAATTCCATTATCAACGGTGATAATTACTTTGTAATTATTTTCAGCTGCTTTTTTTACAATTTTAGTAGATATTCCATATCCATCCTTGACTCTATTTGGCAAATAAAAATTAACCAAAGCGCCAAGAGGCAAAAGGCCCATCATCATTAAAGATGACGAGGTAATTCCATCCACATCATAGTCGCCAAAGATAAGTATTTTTTCTTTGTTTTCAATTGCTCTTAAAATGCGCTCTACTGCTCGAGTAGCACCTTTCATCAGAGCCGGATCACCGACATCCTTTTGCTCATCACTCAGTAAAAAATCTTCAATTTTTTTATTATCACAACAATCTCTTGCTACAAGAGTTCTGGCAAGAGGCATAGAAAGACAAAACTTTTGTGAAATCTCGATAGCTTTTTGCGTGTCTACCTCTGGAAGACCAAGAAGATATTTATAACCTTGAACAAAAGAATAATTCATGAAGCACCAGATTTAAACAAAGGTCAATTACACTATTAAAATATGATTTTAGTGTAACTCATCAACTACAAAGTTGCAAAGCTAAGAACAAAGAGCAGGATTTACTTAAAAATCCTGCTCTTTATCAATTTATTTACAAACTACTTATTTAGAAAAAGAAGTCTTTCTTTTTTTAGGCGCACTATCTCCATCAAACACAACTTTTTTAATCAACCTAATTTTCTTATCAGGTTTTTCAAGAGAAACGCCATATTTTTGCTCCGCTACTAATTTAAATATATTCTTTATTTCAGGAACTTGAGATTCAAAAGCAAGAGAAACATTGCCTGTCAGCTTAGCTATTTGCTCTGGGTTATATTTAAAATTCATAGTAAAGAACGGAGAACTCATCGATGTATCAATATCTCTTGTTGGAAAATAAATAATGGTAGATGCTTTTTTATTATATTTTTTTGCATCTCGAGGATCATTAAAAACAGTCATAGCTGACGCAAGAAGCTCGTCTGCTGTAACCTTAGACATATCAGGAACTACATCTATGCCTTTTAGCTTAAAGTAGCTTGTAGCAACTTTAAGATCCTTAGCATCTTGATTATTTGAATCAACGATAAATACAATATCGGGAGTCCGATCAGGCCTGTCAAACAAAAGTGGTAATGGGAAATTAAAATCACCACCAGCATCAAACATTCCAAGGGTTGATTCATTTTGTAAAACACTCGATTGCAAGCCTTGAGAATAATTTGAAAACTGAGCATGAACTTTTTCATGTCGAAAGCTACCAGCATCTTTGCCAAAAGCTTCATCCATAATAGCCTTAACCCATTTATCAACGGGTATTGTAATGCTTACACCCTGAACAGTAAACTCAACCTCTTTAAGTTTTTTTTCAATGAGTACATTAGGCGAAAGAGCTGCAAACGCAGAGCCATACATCCCTAAAAAGAATGCCATTGAATATTCTGGACAAATAGAACTCGTAACTAATTTACCACCTTGAAACTTTGAACCTACATACTGTACTGGAACATATCCAACTAAAGGGCTCCCAGCCTGTGATGGACTCATTTCAAACCATTCATACTTCCTAGCTTTTGGACTCTTTGACAAGCTGCTTTGATTTAATTCAAAGGTAGAAGAACAAAGGGGCCATGGAGTGATTCCATATTGAGCTTCTTTGCAAATTGAAGACCATGTCACATCAAGTCGTTTTTTTCCGGCCTTTTGCAATGCAAAACCTCCAATAAATGCTCCAAACACATCAACCACTGTTATTGGCTGATTAAAACCAAAGCGCATTGCAATATCTGATGAAAAACGAGCGTAATCATCTACAGATAAAAGCGGAGGTCCATAAAAACTTACCTTAGGGATTTCAATAAACATTGAATCATCATTCAAAGAAATCTCTAAGCTTTTTAACACTTGCTGAAATGATATTTCTAAATTTTTAGACAAATATCCTTTTAAGTACAAATAACACCAAGGAGCAATCATCCATGTAGAACCAGAAAGACCCGCCATATAAATAGATGCATCTAAAATCTTATGCTTGGCAGCAGATGCAAGCATTGCATGAGTAGCAAACATGGCACGAACCCCACCTCCGCCAAAACACCAAGATATTTTTAATGGCTGATCAATTCCAAACTCATTGCTTAAAGCTTTTTGAACTTTTGGCAAACGATTATTCAAAAAAGACATTTCCTCTTTTCCAAGACTTGTTTTTTCATGAACAAATACTGGCGACACAGGCGGAAGAGATGGATTTAAAACCCTTATCGAAGATTTCAACAATTCTAATGCACGATCTGTATTGTCACTTTCTAATTGAGCAAGACCTTGGTTATTTAACTTTTCAGGCAACTGATTTAACTGAGCAAGGCCTCCTCCCGTAAGCGGCTTAAGTAAATCTATTACTCCAGCGCCTACCTTGCCAAGCAGTTGCTCTGCAGCACCTTCTACCTGCTTTAATACTTCTTTTTTTACTTCCTTGTTAAATTCATTAGAAAATTCTGATACAAAATCTGACCCGAAATCCTTAACAGCTTGCCACCGCGAACGATTAAACTCTTTTTCATTTGCTGCCAACTGCTCTTCATAGTCTTTTTTAGCTTGAACATCAGACTCTTTTAAGGCCTGAGCAACCCGCTCTCCAATTCCGGCTTGATCATTTTTAGAAGTAATCGCAAGAATCAATGATCGAGCATGTAAAATAGCAAGACTTGTAATGCTATGGACCCCATGAAACAACAGTCTTTCATCTGGCGAAATATCACGAGGATCATCTGACTGCATATCATTTTCTTCTAAAAACAGATAATAATTAGCGTTTGCAGTCCGCTCGATAACACCCATAGATCCAACAAATCCCTTAAGACTATCTACCAGAAAGTCATTAAGCTCTTTAACCCTACTGGCTGAATAAGGGCCCATCTCTTTCAACTTTGTTGTGATTTGATCTGTAAACAGTTCCTGAGAGCTTAAAACATTGGTCCTAACATCATTATAAATAGACTCTATTTTCTCAGATCTAAGTTTGTTTAAATTCTGATCTACATCGCCATCAGGCTCAGATATCAAAAATAGTGGAAACAGTGACGCCAGAGCCACTATCAAGACAATATTACTACGATTTTTTTTCATACTTTTCCCTTTTATCTGGATTTTTTTAAAACTACGCAGATAAAACTACAAAAGATTTAATCAAAAATAAAGCTTGTAATTTTATCCTTTTTAATAGAAAAAAAAGCAGGCTTTGATATAGTTAAAATATAAGTAATTTTATAATTTAATAAGGAGCTTTTTATGTCAACAAGACAGAATTCTTTCACTTTAAAAGCAGTATTGTCTCTGTTTTTAACAGTATTTACAACTTTTAATACCTTCACAGACCTTTCAATTCAAGCACAACAAGAGTGCTACAAAGACAATCGCGATGGTTCAAAATACCTTGAATTTCTATTCATTGAACAACCAAAACACAAACTTGAAGCGGCTCTAAGCAAAGCACAAACAGCCTTACTTGTGGCAGGTATTTTAACTATCTTAAAAGAAAATATTTACAACTTTGTACAAGTTGATATCCGTGGCCTAGCTCCATTAAAAGAACCAAAATTTATAAAAGCTTTAATTGAAATGCCCATTGTTGATGAAAAAACTTGCTTAAAAACTGGCGCTGCAGCATTAATAGAAATTAAAAAACCAGACAGTGGTATCAGCATTCCAAATATGGTTGCTCAAGCTGCAATCAGCAAACTAGCGTATGATATTTATGCTGACTACATGAAAAAATCAATCAAAAAAGAAACCCTTGTTAACGTCTTGAAAAATCTTGATTCACACAAAGCACACATTCCTGCTGAATTAGTTCCTGCATTTAGTGAACTAGCGGAAAAATATAACGCAAACCCAGCATCTTTAACAGATAGCAATGTTGCTCAAATATTTGAAATAATCCAACATCTTTTAGAGCACACATTTGCAGCTCGTTACAAATCAGACACAAAATCACCTGATGTTCTTGGAACATTAAAAACATTTAGCGATCTTGGTAAAAACTTTAACAGCTAAAAATTAGATTAAATAAAAAAGAACCGGCTTAGAAATTTCTAAGCCGGTTCTTTTTTATTTAATGATAAAATTTATGCTTTTTTCTTCAGCGTAGGAAAGAGGATAACATCTTTAATCGACGTTGTTCCGGTTAGAAGCATAACCATACGATCAACTCCAATTCCAAAGCCAACTGTTGGAGGTAGTCCGTACTCAAGAGTTAATATAAAATCAGCATCGTAATTATGAGCTTCTGCATCGCCAGCTTTTTGAGCTTCTACTTGCCCATGAAAGCGCTGCGCTTGGTCAAACGGATCATTTAACTCATCAAATAAGTTTGCAAGCTCTAAGCCAGCTACAAAAAGTTCTGAGCGAGAAGCAAGATCTACATTTTTTGGATCACGTTTTGCAAGAGGTGAAACTTCGATAGGAAACCCTGTCACAAAAGTTGGCTGAATAAGCTCAGACTCAACGGTTTGTTCAAACAAAAGGTAAATCTTTTCTTGAAGATTCATGCCTGCTTTTGGCAATGCTATTTTTTTAGATTTTAAAAGAGCATCAATCGATGATTCATTTAAATCACTATCCGATAAATTATTATATTTTTTTACTGCGTCATGAAGAGAAATGCGAGTAAATGATTTGCCAAAATCAAGCTCATGCGCTCCAAATTGCACTTTGAGATCTGAGCCAATGCTGCTCACGACAAATTGCACTAACGACTCTATCAAGCTCATTGCATAATCAATATCTTGATGCGCGGTGTAACACTCAAGCATAGTAAATTCTGGATTGTGCTTTGTTGAAATACCTTCATTTCTAAAGTTTCTGTTAACTTCATAAACTCTATCAAGGCCACCGACAACGAGTCTTTTTAGATACAGCTCTGGCGCAATTCTTAAGTAAAAATCTTGTCCCAGCGCATTGTGATGAGTCACAAACGGACGAGCTGCAGCACCGCCAGCTATTGGATGAAGCATTGGGGTTTCAACTTCAAGATACTCAAATTTATTTAAAAACTCTCGAATAGCTTGAACAACGCGCGAACGCTTAATGAGTAAATTTTTGCTATCTTCGTTGCAGATTAAATCTAGATAACGTTGACGGTATCGAACTTCGACGTCAGTTAAACCATGAAATTTTTCTGGAAGAGGATGTAAGCATTTACTTTGCAAACTCCAGCTAGAAACTCTTAAAGAAATTTCGCCACGCTGAGTTTTAAAAGTAGTTCCCTGAACCCACAAAATATCACCAATGTCTACAAATTGTTCAAACTCTAAAAAAGCTTGAGTTCCAACCAAATCTTCTTTGATGTAAAGCTGAATCTTTCCAAGCTGATCTTGAATGTGTACAAAGGCAGCTTTTCCATGCAGACGCACAGTCATGACACGACCAACAAGCGTTTGAACGTTGCTGTCGCCTTCTACAAATGACTCTATGAGTTTTTTTGATGCAGAATTTGCATGTTTTAATGCTGGCCAAGGCTCTATGCCTTGCTCACGCATTTTTGTAACCTTTGAAACACGAACATCGTGCTCCTGCGAAGTATGACCTAGATAATCTTGTAATCCATCAATATGTTTTGAGTCCATGATTTTTAATTCCAAAATAAAGACAAATCGATTCTTATAATCTTTATCATACCTAAATCAAATTTTTTGACGAATTTACCAAGACCATAGACTTATTGTTGCTATAAATTATATCTTTTTTCATGTATTTAAAATAACCCTCAAAAGGAGTCCTAAAATGAACAAATCTAAAAACATGCTACTTTTGCTTACCATTGCTATAGCAACTCAAAACACAGAGCCAACAAAGCATAAGCACAACGAAGGCTTTGATCAGATGATTAAAGCTGGTGCTAAACTAAAATATAATCCTGAAAACATATCACAGCTAAAAAAAATCTTTGCAAACGATAACGATGCTGATCTGCAACGCTTTGTGATAGCTAACCCAAATTTTAATTGGAATTTGGCATATACAAATTTACCTTGGTCTGGAAACCCTGCAACGCCTTTAAACGCTGCAGCTTGGTTTGGCTCTAAAAAGTGCGTTTGGTACCTACTACTCGAGCAGCCAGGCAACTTTATGAAATCAATCAACACAAAAAGTGGTAGCGGGCATACATCTTTGGCATATGCATCCCACCCTCCAAAAAAACGTACTTTCCCATATCAAAAAAATGAAAACTTCAAAGCCATTGCCGCTAGCTTAAAATCTGTCGGCGCTAAAAAATAATTTCACAGAGTAAAAAATAAAGGGACTCTTTTATCCGGGTCCCTTTATCATGATTAAATTTTAAAACTGTAGTTTTCCATAAACTCCATCATACCCAGGCGTTACTAAGACATCACCAGCCCGAAGCCGCTCAACAGCGCTTGCAATTTCAAATGTTGATGCTTTTTCAATATCTTGAATGGGGGCGTCAAGCAGCACGAAAAACTCAGAACCAATATTTTTTAAAATATGATGGTACATTTTCTCCACTTTTTGACTTGTTTGGGACAGTCCCATCTGAGTGCTCAAAATATCTAAAAGAGGCACAACTCGATAACTTTTTCGAGCGTACATCTGCGCTTCTTTTAAACTTCGATTAGCCAATTGGCTAACACGATTTAAAACGCCAACAGTTACAGGCTTACCGCAAATCGCACAGATACCATTGCATGCTTTTGCTTGCTCAGGAGTTAGGTACGCATTGCAAGCCCTGTGACCATCGCCATAATATTTTCCACGCTCTGGAAAAAATTCTATTCCAGCAACTAACCCATTTTTATCGTTTGCGCGCAAAGCGTTCGCAATGCCTTCGTACGACAAAGCAGTATTCATTATATTTGCTTCGCGCCCCAAATTTTGGACACTATGGGCATCAGAATTAGAAAGTATCGCAAACCTATCAAGCTCACAAACCTGCGCACTCATAAGCATGCTTGCAGAAAGTCCTTTTTCGAGAGCATAAATATGATCGGTTAATTCCTCAAAGCATTCATACACAGAATCGAAGCCAGATTTTGAACCAAGAAGCCCATACCAAGGAGTCCAAATGTGCGCAGGAATAACCATGCAGTCTGGTGATGCTGTTAAAACAATTTTAACCAAATCTTTTACATCAAGGCCAAGAATTGGCCGACCATCAGAAATAATATTTCCAACCTTTGCCAGCTGCTTTGTGATACCTTCTACGGCCTCAAACGATGGAGCTAAAATAATAGAGTGAGTTCGATAGCAACGTCCATTTCGTTTAAAAACAGTGCTTATTTCGGCAGATAAAATAAATCTTTGCAGACCCTTACAAGAATCATAGACACTGGCATTAGCCAGTTGTTTAAACTCAGAACTCAGCTCAAACAAGCCAGACTCTGAGAGCACAAGCTGACTTTTGAGTTCTTTTTGCCAAATTGGGTGAGTAAAATCACCAGTACCCATCACGCCAATGCCCTTTAGTTGCCCCCATCTGCTGAGCGCAACTAAATCCATAAACTTTGACGTTGCATGAGAATACTTTGAATGTATGTGAAAATCAGCAATGTATTGCACTACTTTCCAATCACCATGCGATAACGCTGCTCAACAAATTCCCAATTAACCACATTCCACCAAGCGGCAATATAATCAGGTCTACGATTTTGATAATGCAAATAATATGCATGCTCCCATACATCAAGCCCCAACAAAGGAGTTGAGCCAATCATCAAAGTTGCGTCTTGATTTGCCGTAGAAATAATTTCCATATCGCCAGATTTATTTAAAACTAACCATGCCCACCCACTACCAAAGCGAGTTTTTGCTGCATTTTCAAATAATTCTTTAAAGGCTTGAAATGACCCGAATTTTTTCTGAATTTCTTGCATCAAATGTCCTTGAACCATCTGCGCATTTGGTTTCATCATTTCCCAAAAAAGCGAGTGATTAAAGTGCCCACCAGCATTGTTTCGCACCGTTGTTTTAATTGCCTCTGGAAGTAAATCAATGCCAACAATTAACTCATCCAAACTCATTTTTTGCAGTTCTGGGTGCGCAAAAAGCGCTTTGTTTAGATTATCAATGTAAGCTTGGTGATGCTTGGTAAGATGAATTTCCATAGTCTTTGCGTCGATGTATGGCTGCAAAGCATCATAGCTGTACGGCAATTGAGGAAGAGTAAACATATTTAAACCTTATCTTGTTTTAAAATAAACCAATTCTTGATCTTTTTTCATTAATAACTTCTCTCTAGCGATTTTTTCTTTTGAAAAATCACTGAGCCCTGCTTGCACATCTAATCTTAATTTTTCGATTTCTTCTTTTAGATTTTGAATGTCTTGAATAGTTTGCTTTTTTTTGTTTTTTAGGTCTACAAAAGAACTCAGGCCCTTTGGCCCAAAACAATACAACAATACAAACAAGGCAACTTCAAAAATTAAAAACATAATGATAAATCGACGTACCAAAAAAGTCATAGTCTCCTCCTAGATTACTTAAAACAACACAGCCAAAAGTCTTTTTATACACTGTAACAAAAGCCGGCAAGTTGACAATAAGAATCAAAAGAGTACCTTTAATATAAGATTAAT
>JAPLIP010000008.1 GCA_026389065.1 Candidatus Dependentiae bacterium | reverse complement strand
GTTTCATTTTTGAAACATAACCATTTTTGTAAACTTTATAAGTACCGTAACCAAGACCAGCTAAAACAACTGTTGAAACTACAGCACCATCATATTTGAAATAACCAAGATTATTTCCAAATGTTTTACCATTTATAAATTTACCAGTTTCTTGAGCTTTAGTTAAAGCGTTTGAACTGAAATCTTTAGTAGCTGTCCAAGCAATGTCTTTTGCAAGTCTAGGATTATTGTAAGCATATTTTACAGCTCTTCCAGTTGCACATGTACCATCAACAATACCGTTTTTAGTTGCAATAGAACCATTAACAATACCGTTTTTAGTTGCAGTAGCACCAGAAGCGATAGCGCTATAAACAGCCTTAGAGCCGTTTACTGAAGAATCTTTAGCTGCTGAAAAACCATTTTTTACTCTTTGAGTATAAGAAACTGTTTCAACATCAGCATTTAGGCCAACTGACAACATTGCAGTAAGACCGATTAACATTAATTTATTTTTCATGAGAGAACCTCCATTAGGTTTTTATATTTTTTATCTTTTTTCGTTACACCCATACTTTGATGAGTATGCATCCACTAAGATTTTTCTAGAATTCTTAATGGAGCATATAATAGTTATAGCACGGGCTTTTTAGCCCCGCAAAGGGGGTGGGGGTCTTTTTTTGTAGCCTTGTAAAACAAGCCTCTAGCAGCTACGATTGGCAACACCAATCTTTTTACAAAATGGTAATTTCATCATGTTTTTGTGATATACAACTTTCATAAAAAGCCGTTCTTTTCAGCTGTTAAAACGACCATCTTTACGGTATAATCCCGTAAGCATTAAACAATTCTTCAAAAACCCTATCAAAAGAATCATCTATGAAAACAAACTCATTTAATCATATTTTTATATCATTCTTAACCATTTTTACTGGAATCTCACACCCCGCATCAACAATGACATGGTCATCTAGTTCATCAAGCAGTAGCTCATCAAGCTCTTCTAATGACTGGACTCCTAATCGATCTACTTGGCAAAACAATGAACAAACAAAGGCCTTAGAAAAACAAAAAGCCGTCGATATTGCTTTGGCCCAGGAAAAAGAGAAGAGATTAGCCATAGAAAAAGAAAAAGACTTACCTGCTGCCCTAGCTCTGGAAAAAGAAAAGGCTTTAATGCTAGCCTTAGCCATTGAAAGCAAAAAGTTACTTGAATTAGAAGAAGCGCAAGAATTTGCCGAACTGCAAAAAGAAGAAGCCTTAGCCTTAGAACTCATTAAATCACAAGAAGAAATAGAGATCTGCATCGCAAATTATTGGGAGGAAATAGGACAATTTCAATATGAATACACACTCAAGCAACAGCTAAAATTACAAGAAACAAGACAAGTCATTATACAGTCTGATGAATTTGATGATGTTGACCTTTGTGGAACTATTGAACTAATTCCAAATGATCCATGCATATATATTCCAGAAGAAGATATCTTCGATAATATGCTTTCAGATGAGACAATTAAGCCGATTTCAAATGAGCAACACATCTATGTACCTATAGATCAAGATACATCCTATGGCCTACTGCCAGGTGGAATAATCGAACCTATGTGCAACAAAATACTCATATACCTGCCAAACGACAGGCAAAATACAATTTCAGCAGCCATATTAATAGTTCCAGGCTACATTGGACTGGGTAGTGGAACTATCCTTGGTGGCCCAATAATTCCTGCTATCGTAGGCGGTGGGCTTGCAATTGGGTGGTTAATCAAGGTTGGAATACCTAAAATAAAAGGCGCCTTGAAAGATAAAAAAAGTAGTGGTGGCGGCGGTGGTGGAGGCGGTCCAAAAAAAGACCCTAAGAAAGATCCCAAGAAAGACAAAAATATACAACTATTGTGTCCGCATGGAAAATATGAAAATAATCCAAAACATCATCAAAACTCTAAAGGCAATATTGGCAAGCCACCTCGCGATGGACAAAAAGCGCTTAATGAATCAATAAGTGTAAAAACAAAAGGAGAAAGAAATCTTGAAACTAGAGTTGGTATTGAAAATGGAAAAATTGTTAAATTTCACGAACATTTACCAGGCGAGTATCATGGATATATAGTCGAAGGAAAACTTGATATACATTCTGAAAACGCCTTAAAATCAGCAGGCCTTATGAATAAATCAGGAAAAATAATAAAATGAATTCTATTAAGTTTATGATCACAGATAAGCAGTATATTCACGTCATCCAAGAACCAATTGGAAAGGGCTATTGCGGAATATGTGCTGAATGCAACATTGATTACGTTGATGAAGAATTGGGAATAACCATACGATTCGGATATACAGAAGCAGAGACTTTTAATGGTTCATTTGGATGCAAAGGATTTACAGCCCTACTAAACAATAAATTGTTTTTTGATAATAAAAAACGAATAGATCCTGGATTTGAATATAATCAATACTGCAAAGACTTAATCAAAGATAGCGACGTAATAAATAAATATTTTTTTGAGAGCAATAGCCATACAAATTCTCAAGAAATTTACACGAGTTGGTTTTATAATGATAAAGATGGAAATATTATATTCGAAATAAGCCCACTTTATAAATGGTTTAATATAGAAAGCGCAGAAAGTGATCCTGAATTTATAACATATGAAGACTTTATAAAAAACTACAAAGTAAAAGTTCATAAAATCATTGCAAAAGAAATGCTTATACAATGGAACAACCAGGCAAAAACATACTACAAAAAATGTAATGATTGCTGTAATTAATTAAGAAAAGAGATCTGCCCAAGGAAAAATACTATAATGGATCTAGCAAAATTTATGATTTCTGAGACTGAATACATAAAAATCATACCAGAGCATATCGGCAAAGATGATTGCGAAGTCTGCGCTCATTGTGATATTGATTATATAGATGAAGAAAAAAATATAATTATACGGTTTGGATATGAATTCACATCTACTTTTTGCTATAAAATAGCAGAATACGGAAACATTCAAAAATTAATTAATGGAAAAATGAAAATAGATACAAAAGTCAGTAATGATCTAGGGTTCGATTGGAATCAATATTTTGAAGGGATTATAAAAGATACAGATGTAGAGACATATCATTGTTGGAGTAATAGCCATAAGCAAATACGTCCATATTATAGCAGCTGGATGTACAATGATAAAAATGGAAACATAGTCTTTGAAATCACTCCTTTTTATCCTTGGCATGGTGAAACAAAAAAATCGAATCCAAATTTTATAACATATAAAAAGTTTATGAAAGATTATAAACCAAGGGTCAAAGCAATTATTCAAAAAGAAAATTTAATAAAATGGATTGATCAAGCCAAGGAGTTAAAAAGGAAGTTTATCGATGTGCACAAAACAAAATAAAGAAACTTTGCAATTCTAAATAC
>JAPLIP010000007.1 GCA_026389065.1 Candidatus Dependentiae bacterium | reverse complement strand
TATTTTTTTCATGGAAACATTCTAAGCAATTGTTGCACGTTTGTAAATAATCCCTTAAGACTCTTGAGTTTTTGGTTTGGCAATTGCTATTCTTTTGACAAGAAGGTGGTTTTAAAAAAATGGGGGGGTCTATGAGGTTTGCAATTGTTTCGATCAGTTTTTTGGTAACAGTTCTTTGTTTGACGCATATAAAATGTTATACCGCTTGTCCTACTGCGGTTCCTGAAAAAGATATTGAGCCCATTGCTGATAAATTAACACATCTTATTTACGCATTTGCAAAGCCTAACGCGCAAACAGGACTATGTGATTTGCTCGATCCTTGGGCTGATGTTGGTGCTAATTTTGAACATAGAAAAAAAGTTGGTGGTCATTTTGGTCAGTTAATTGAAATGAAAAAAAAGTATCCACGTTTAAAAATTCTTCTTTCTGTGGGTGGTGGGGCTCACAGCAAACATTTAATTGAAATTGCTAAAAGTGGTCAAACCAAGAAGTTTGTAGAGTCAGCAGTTGGTTTGCTTGATCGGTACTTGTATGATTTTAATCATTCTGCTCGCGGTGAGCAAAAGAGTCACTCTTTTGAGTATCCAGATCTTTTTGATGGCCTTGATTTAGACTTGGAGTGGCCAGGAATGAGTATAGAAAAGGATTTAGTAGGCGCTTATCATGAAATGGTAGCTCTTTTTTCTAAAGAGTTAAAAAAACGATCAAAGAGTAAGGGTAAAAAATCAATTTTTACCTGTGCTGTCCAAGTTCATCCAAAAATTGTTCAAGCATTGTCTTTGGGTATGGTGAGTAAATATGTGGATTGGTTTAACGTGATGGCCTATGATTTTGGCGGTGCAAAATCTTTGGGCGTAAGTTTAAATGCTCCAATTTGTAATCAATGGTCACGCCTGAGTATTGATGGGTCAATCAATGAGCTTATTGATTCGGGGGTATCGCCAGAAAAGTTAGTTTTAGGAATTCCTTTGTACGGCCATGCATTTGATAAAGCACAAGAAAAAATAGGCTCTACGTTTGAAAAAACTGAAAAAACAGTATCTCTTCGTTACGAGCAGATTAAAAACTTATATTTACAAGACTCAAGTTGTAATCAAAAATGGCATGAAAAATCACAGACGCCCTACATTTATTGTCCCCATGATCAGATATTTGTTACCTATGATGATGAAAAATCAATTCAGGCTAAGGTGCAATATTCCAAACAAAAGCTTTTGCATGGTGTTGTTTTTTGGAGGCTTTCTGGAGACGACAAGGATCATTCTTTGGTTCGTTCAGCCTGACTGGGCCTGCTTAGCCAAGGTTTGCTTAAATATTTTTCGTTGAATTGTTGCTTTACGTAAGCCGCTTTTGTTATTTTAAGGTAAAGAGTTGTTTTATATTTGTTCAAAAAATGGAGGTTTAAAATGAAGTTTAAGAAAAGTTTTATTAGTTTGGCTGTGATGACTGCAGTGGTCAGTTCATCTTACTTAAACGCAATGCAACGACTTAGTGGTCGAGTTGCTAATCCAACAGTACAAAAATTTGGCAGAGGTTTTTCATCGACTGCTG
>JAPLIP010000006.1 GCA_026389065.1 Candidatus Dependentiae bacterium | reverse complement strand
CAAACGATATCCTAGAAAGTGAAGAAACTATTCCAATCAACCTTTCTTTTAATAAAAAGACAGAAGAATTTATTATTTCAAGAGCCTCGCAGCAGCCACAATCATGTAAAGATTTTTTAAAAGTAACCGCACAGATTTTAAAAGCTCAGGCAAAATATATGGAATCAAAAGAAAAAAAGGCTAAGCAAGACCTGATACCAAAGCAAACAAGCAAAACAAGACCAAGACGCCGATCAATCACATCTTCACACTCTGAAGAATTCGATAAAAATATCCCAATGGAAGAAATTCATATAAAAGAAGACTAAGCAATCAATTTTAACTTTTTTACCAACTCTTGCGCACTTACAAATGTTATTGTCAAATCGTTATGTTTGCGAGTAAAAGATCTATCAACATTATGAGCAACTACCAAATTCTCTCCAGTAGGATACAATGCACGAAACGCTTCAAAATTTTTACCGACATTGTGAGCAAGTCCATCATCAGACGAGCAACTAAACTTACACTCAATAGCCGTTAAAATATTTCCAGCTCTGTTTTTTACAATAAAATCAATTTCTTTACCCTGCTTTGTTCTCCAGTAATGTATCTGTTGTTTTTGCAAATGACCCTTTTTCTTACTAAACACAAAGTCAACTTAGCATTTAGTCTTACCAAAAGCAAAACAGACTTCGCATTTGGTAAAAACTTGCTTATTCAAGACAAACAAATCAAAGAACTAAATAACAAGCTTTTGACAAAAATCATTACCAAACGCGAAGCGGACTTTACATTTAGCGCCTCTAAACGCTAAGTCCACTTTACACTTAGATTAAAAAGAAGCTTTTTGATAAACTAATTTTTTAATCTTCATTGATAAACAACTTTATGCTAACGTTTTTAATCTTCATTGATAAACAACTTTATGCTAACGTAAACAAGTCAATCTAAATAAAAATACTCAGAGCTTAAGGACATGATGTTTATTGAACAAAGATTAAAATATGATCTGACTATGTTTTTAGCCATAAGCTTAACATTTGTCATGCTTGGCGTTATTTTTGTATACTCTTCGAGCTCATTTTTCGCCCTTGAAACATTAAACCAACCTTTATATTTTGTAAAAAAACAGATGTTTGGGATTTTTGTAGGGATATTGGCTTTCTGTTTTGCCCGTATGATTTCTTTACAATTTTTAAAAAGCATAAGTTTTTTTGCTCTTCTGGGTGCAACTATTGCAACCGCATTGCCACTTTTAAAAGCCTTAAGCCATAAAATGAACGGTTCGCATCGATGGTTAAATATTCATGGCTTTATTTTTCAACCAAGCGAACTTTTAAAAGTTGCTCTCGTAATTTATCTTGCGTCACTTCTTTCAAGAAGAAAAATCATGGACCATAATACTTTTAAAACAGCTGCACCTCTTTCAATCATTTTAGGGATCGTCGGATTAATACTTTTAAAGCAACCAGACTTTGGATGCCTGGCAACCCTTTTTGCCACAACACTTATTATGCTTTTTATTGCAAATCTACCGCTGCGCTACTTCATTGGCACGATTGCCCTTGCTGCACCTGCAGCATTTTTCATGATCTATTTGCAACCTTACCGGTGGCAACGAATTTTAACCTATCTTGATCCATGGCAAGATCCCCAAGGGTCAGGATTTCAGATTATTCAATCACTCATTGCTATTGGCTCTGGTGGACTATGCGGAACAGGAATTGCGCAATCACAACAAAAGTTTTTCTATCTTCCAATGCAGCACACTGATTTTATTTTTGCGATCATGGCAGAAGAAATAGGATTTATTGGATCATTGTTTTTTATAATTTTATGTATGGCTTTTGTTTGGTTTGGCTTTAGAATTTCTTGGAATTTAAAAGACTCTTTTGCCGCATACCTGGTTCAAGGCGTTACCGCAATAATTTCTTTGCAATTTATTATAAATCTTTTTGTTTCTACGGGCCTTGCTCCAACTAAAGGTATCGGCCTTCCGTTTATCAGCTATGGAAATACTGCACTTGTTTGCAATCTTTTTATGATTGGACTTGTGGCAAACGCTACTCAAGATAACGCTTAAAAA
>JAPLIP010000005.1 GCA_026389065.1 Candidatus Dependentiae bacterium | reverse complement strand
TTAAAAACTAAATCTATCCAGAAAACCTTCCTTTCGTAGTCGCATATAAAACATGCAAATCATATTTAACTTCAAAATATTTTATAAATAAAACCATGAACTTTTTCATATATTCAAAATAAAGCCAGGATTCATTACAAATTAATATAATTGGATATCCTTTTGTTTTTTTTACTTCAAAGAAGAACTCAGAACATATAAAAATTTGATATGTTTGCCCACAAATATGTATCAGATCGTTGGACTTTTCATTTATGCTGGACCCTCGTGGTTCCAGCCGTCGCCTTTGGCTATGGCGGACACGGCAAGCCACAGGGAATAAGCAGGAAGGTAAAATTTTTAAAAAAAGAAAATTATTGGGCCATCCAATACTTCTTTCAACAAATGGAATCAAATGCATTTTGTCATACACATGAACAATCTTGCCACGCTTCAACATAAAAAAACTATTTAAAACAACTTCACCAACCCTTCGATGCCCCCCAAACATAATGATTGCATCTAAATCTTTATCAGACCACAAAGAAACAAAAGATTGATAATCTTCTATCTCAAAACAAAACGTAGACTCTGGCATCAAAATAGCCTTAGCTTTTGGCAGCTTTGTCAGCTCATCGTTTATACTTTCTGCCATCTTATGACCTACAAACGCAGGATTTTTGCATCCATACCACCAAGGCTGTATATATTTTATATTTGAGTTATTTATGGTTGGCGACTTGCTTGGATTTGGCTCATAAAAAAAGAATTCTGCTAAAAACGGAATAAAAAAAACGACAGAGAACAAGAAACCTAACCCCCGTCGTCCTCTTAACTCTTTGTATTTTGCTATAAACAGCTGAAACAAAATTAAACAACTCAAAGCACCAAGAACTCCTATCTTTTTGACACACCACAATACCTGTGGGTAGTAAGCCAAACTGATAAGAGGATTGAAAAACGGATACCCCTCAATCACACCAAAAGGAGCCATGCAACTTAAAATCATGAATCCAAAATAGGTTATGGTTAACAAAAACTTTATTTCTATGCGAGAAGTTTGCGTTATCCGCCAAATCCACAAACCCGAAAACATCGACAGGTATACAATAGTGCTAATCCACAGTAAAACTCCTGACGTTGTGCCCAGGCCATCGCAACCGGTTGTAAGGATCATCATCAAAAACCATAGAAGCTTGATCGAGCAAGTGAGCAAGCCCCAGGCAAAACCCTTAATAAATGAATTATTTGATACAAGCAAAGGAATCAAAAAAATCAACGTGCACGGAACAGACAAGAAAGGAAACCAGTCAGGAATAATAAACAAAGCCGCAGATAAAAAAACATATTTCATATGATGCCTCTGGCGATCTAAATATAAAATGGTTATAATAATTTCGAAATCCTTACACCAAGATACATCATGAAAAAAACGTAAGGAAAAGATATCAATTTTTAATCCATACTTACCAGGAGCTTACTTTTTATGAAAAAGTATATTTTATCAATGTTTATGTGCTTGCATCTAGCAACACCATACACGTACACCGAAAATCCATCTAGGCCATCAGTTGAACAAGTCTTTGGTGGTTTAACCGAAGATCAAATTGCAGAGCAGGTAAAAGAAGGACAGCGCTTCTTAGAAGAACTTGAAAAAAATGGTACCCCGGAAGAAAAAGCAGAATTTGAACGACTCTTGATGGAAACTCTTGAATCAATGTCAGAACAAGATTTTAATGACATTACAAGTATTGCAAAAATGGTTGAGCCGCACTTAGATTTACCCCAAGAAGAGCCAAAGCGATCACCAATTGAAGAAATTAAACCTGAAACTAAGCCAGACCGCATCGTTGCATCCGGAACTGATTTAGAAGTATTTCAAAACTTTATTGGCTCAATTACAGAATGCATCGATCAGCTTTTACAAAAAATGCAAAGCTCCAAAGGCTGCTCAGAGCAAGTCGATATGAAATGGAAAAGCAAAGTTACATTTGGCAGCATGAAACGCCAAATCTATCAACTCAGAACAAAGCGCCTTGCTGAAAAACTATCTAAAAAAGAACTTTCTCCAGACGAGAAAGATTTAATTAAAACATTAAAAGAGTTCCTTGCTGATATTACTGAACAAAACGATAGCTTTAAAATTGAAGACAATTTTGGACTGCCTACAACAATCGAACTAGAAAAAACCTATCTTAAAAAAACACAGGCTATTTTATCAGTATTTGATAACTACATAGATCAGCTCATGCCAATGCTTGAAAAGTTCCTTCGCAAATGGGATCCAGAAGCCTTAGAAATGTCAAAAGAGGCTGATGAAAAATCAAAAATAGCATTAAAGTCAGCAACCGACTCAGAAAAGTTTATCGCACAAAAACCAGCAACTCCATCAGAAGCTAGAAGAGCTTCATCATCCACTGGTGGCAACTACAACAGTGGCTCACCAAGCGGATACGCAGGCTCATATGATCCGTACAGCCAGTATGACCAATCTGGATATGGACCAGGAAGTTACGGACCAGACCAATCAGACTTTGGTGGCAAATCAGGATCGTCATCGTCTAGCTCTGCTCAAAAAGAAGGCGATAAACCAGCAGCAGCTCAAAAAACGCCAGAAGATAAAGCTACCGAAAAATCTACGATGTCTGCATACGATTATGCTGCAAGTGAGTTAGAAGATCATACAAAAGATTCATTTGATGCAAAGTATGAACAGGAATTTGTAGATTTTTTAAATAAGGTGGTAACTAATTATCCTCCAGCATCACAAACCGAGACTACCCCGCCAACAACATCCATTCGCAACGAAATAGATCAAACTAACTGGATCGAAAATGATTTTAAAAATTATACATCAAAAGTAAAAACAGAATTTAAAAATAAATTCGTACAAAGCTTTGAAAACCTTGATGACGTTTTAGGCACCGTTAAGAAAAAAATTGTAGAAATGACGAAAGACGATTTACAAAAACTACAAAACAACAAAGACATTGCTACAATAGAACGAAGAATAGCAAGGTATAAAGAAGCGTTTGACCCTATCCAAGATAGACTGAATGCAAAGAAAACACAAAACACCTCAAGTCAGCAGTCTGCTGCCACTTCAAACAATTCTATCTTTCAGCAAAAAGGTCCTGAGTACTCTAAAGCTCACAATGACTTTTTAACCTTCTTGAGTGATAAAATTGGTGATAAACTTACAACATTCCAATCAGACCTAGAATTCTTAAAGCGAAAAGCAAAACGAAAAGCAGGAACTATTCGCAACGCAGATAAAAAACAAACAAAGGTAACCGCTCAAGCTACTGCTACTCCAACTGTTGGATAAGATAACAGTATAGGCTTTGAGCATACCGAAAAGACATCAATAAAAAAGTAACTCCAAGTCTTAATTAAGATTTGGAGTTACTTTTTTATACAAGTTTATGACACTATAAATATTGTTTATGTTACTGTTTGAGCACCAATGGATATGTTTTTTGTGGATATTTTTTTTGGATTACTAAATTTATTATTTGATATCTGCTCTAAAGCAAGTTTTTTCATTTCAATAGCATCTTTCATTACACTTTCTACGAAACTTAAAAGTTCTTGTTGCTTAGCTCGTAATCCACCAATATTTTGTTCTATATAAATTAAAGCATCAACTTTGTTTTCAGATGACAATTTTAATTTCTGTTTTTCAAGAGCTGCTATTATTTTAGAAATATCATTAAAAACTATGCCAACGCCGACAATCAAATCATCGTCTACGCGAAATCCTTTATTGAGCAACCCTTGAAACATTGAGTCGCTTCTGACCACGGACAGCTTTTCCACTTCAGAATAAGATAAAAATCTTGGATTGTTCATCAGAATTCTATGTAAAACTTCTCTATTTTCTATATTGTATTTATCCATCAAATTGAGAATCTCCCTATATTGTTGATACAATTTATAATAATTATAAGGAGCTTTTACATTTGCTTTCATCGAACTTAAAATATCACCAAGCTTCTTCTGTCCATCCCTAAATAAAGGTTTGACGTATGAAGAATTTGAAACCGCAGCCTGAGTTGTTGCTGCAAGACCTGCATCTTGATCAGCCAGAGCAGCTTTTACTGCCGCAGATGCCATAATTTCTAAAGATACCCCAGATAGTCCAGCCACCAAGCAACTAAACAATAACTTTTTCATACTATTCTCCCTTTTTCACCCTAAAAATATACCCTTTTGATTCAAGAATATCTTTTACAAAAGCAAAAAATCAAGAGTTTGCAAAAAAAAACTTAAGTAGTTTTTACAGATTGAGCAATAGACCTTCTTATCAACTAATTCGGCATTTGTTTTTTTAGTGCAGGAATAATCTGACCTTCAAGATACGATGGCTCAAAATGACTTCGAGACCTATCTGAAATGTTACGATGTACCAAAGATTCTAAGCTACTATTTTTTCCCAGTCCAAGCATAGCTCCAAGCAACCATGGTTTACCCTTTTTGTACTGATCGTGGGCAAACTCAATAGATTGTCCAAGTAAACTATTTTCTTTATCAATTCTTTCAGGGGTATACCACTCCAGTAAATCTTCCACTTCTTGAAGATGTCTAGCGCCCTGCTCCCCTCTAAGCTTTGTAAAATCAATTTTGGCAACGTCATATCCAGCAGCTATAAAAGCTTTAACAAACTTTTTATTATTATACTTTATTCCATAATCCAATGGCGTGAGATTCGAAACACTTGTCGCGTACATATTTGCACCATGGACCAACAGATCTTGTGTTATCTCAATCGAAGCATTTGATTGATCAATCTTTGCTAACTTGCATTTACGAGCAGCTAGATGAAGCGGTGTTTGCATATTGTCATCCATCGCCTCTATGTTTGCACCAGCAGAAATTAATGCTCTCACGCAAGAAGCGTTTATTTTTTCTACACTGGAGTGCAATGGGGTTTTTCCATGAAGATTTTGTAGTTCCAGGTTTGCATGAAGCGATACAAGCAAGCGCACCATTTCTGCACTCTTTGCAAAATGCATAGGCCTATTGCCACGTAAACTATTATCATTTCCAAGTGACTCAATCAGCTCAAGCTCACCAACCGTTGATAGCTCATCAATGAAAGCGCCTCTATCAATAAGCGCCTTAACCCTTACCAAATCATTATCATCCACGGCCTTATGCAGCGCAGGAATAGATGGCTCAATAGACTCTGGTCTATGAAACAGCTTTCTTGCTCTAAATTCTTGAAACGCAGCCTTTAAATCAAAGCCAACCAAAACAATGCAGATATACAAAGCGTATGATATTTTTTTTATTGATAACTTTTCCACTAAATCCCTAAAACAATAACTAAGAAATCCCTATAAATAATTACTTAATTACCAATCTCCCTATAGAAATAATACCTTATATAAAGCCAACAATCGAACTTTTAAATAGAAATTAATCCTTAATAAAAGTCTTTATAGAATTCATTTTTATAACTCATTTCATTAATCATTGCAAAAAAGACTTACACCCAAAATAAAAGATAGAGGATTGAAATCCCCCGCTTAGCCGGGCTCCCAGCCGGCGGGGGATTTCAATCCTCAGATTTTCTACATATTGCGCTTAGAAACCTTGAGCGCTAGGCCGAAGGTCTTTTGTCTAAAACCGCAGCACACCGGCCACAAAGTGCCGCGCCAGAAGTTGACACAGCAGGTGACTCAATTAAGGCAGAATTATCGACAACTGAATCAGTTAGATTTTTAATAACGCAATCATCTGACCACTGCCAACATCGATTACATTTTAATCCAGAAGCTTTCGTAACATTGATAAAGAGTCCAGGCAATGCTTCAACAAAAGAAGAATCCGCAAAAGAATTTTTCATCGATTCGCCCTGGTCTTGAATTTCAACCCCAGACGCGACCTTAATCACAGGCACAAGCTCGACTTGTGAAACAATTAAATATTCCTTAAAAAAGGCCTGCGCGCTTTGGCCTGGCAAATTTAAATAAAAATTTTCTATTTTTTCAAAATCAGCAAAACTTGAATTTATATGCAGTCGCACAAAAGAATCCAAAGAATGTTTGATAACGCCCTGCCCTCGCAAAATCTCAAGAGATTTTAAAACAGCGCCACGAATTTGCGACAACTTTTCCCAAATCATCAAAAATTCATTTTCCACTTCATTATGGTTTTCAATCAAAGTCCGTTTATGCGAATTATGTTGTCCATAAGATTTCACAACAAAATTAAATAATGTAACTGTATCTGCAAAATCCTGTAAATGAATCGAAGTATTACCATCTTCTTTACGCTTATAAAAATCAAATATTTGTTCTGCTGTAAGCGAAAGTATCGGCGCCATAATCGTTGTCATAGTATGTAAGATCTGATAACAAACAGTTTGCGCACTGCGTCTTAATCGACCATCAGCCTTTTCAACATACAATCGGTCTTTAATAATATCTAAATAAAAAGCACTTAAATCTTTAGCGCAATAATCTGCCAACTCATGAAACACCGCAGTTGTTTTTCTCTCGCGATATGCAGCCTGCATAGTCATATTAAACTTATGCAAGCGAACCAATGCTAATTGATCAATTGCTAACATATCCTCTGTCTTAACCGCATCTTTTTCATTGTCAAAATCATAAAGATTTGAAAGCAAGAATCTGCTCGTATTTCTAACCTTGCGATACACTTCAGAAATATTTTTCAGCAGCAATTCAGAAACCACAGGATCACTATCATAATCACTGCTTGCTACCCACAGCCTCAAGCCATCGGTGCCAACTTTATCAATAATCTGTCCAGGGCTTACCACGTTGCCAATAGATTTTGACATTTTTTTACCCTGAGCATCAACCGTAAACCCATGCGTTAAAATTTCTTTCATGCACGCAGATTTTTCTAAAACAAGCGATGTCAAAAGCGAACTTTGAAACCAAGCTCTGTGTTGATCCTTACCCTCAAGGTACATATCCGCCGGATATGCCTGTGATGGATTTTTTAAAAGAACTGCGAAGTGACTTACGCCAGACTCAAACCACACATCTAAAATATCAAATTCTTTACGCAGCGAGTTGGACAGACATGAAACACAAGCCTTCACACCAAGTTGCTCAACAGAAACCGTATCCCAAAATTCTATTCCATCTTTTTCTACACCCTGAGCAGCTGTTTCGATAAGCTCAACAGACGTAAAAGTATGCCCACAATCTAAACAGTTTAACGCTGGAATTGGAACTCCCCAGCTGCGCTGCCTAGACAAACACCACTCAAGTCGCCCTTCAAGTGTCGCCGAAAAACGATTTTTTCCACTCTGAGGAATCATTTCAAGTGACTGTATCGCCTCAAGCGCATGATCTTTTAAATCATGTTTAGATAGATCACAAAACCACTGGCTCGTCGCTCTAAAAATTAATCCATTTCTACATCGCCAACAATGCGGGAACGAATGTCGAATCGATTGTTTGAACAAAACGTTGTCGACTTCTACTAATTTTTTTATAACCCAAATCTGCCCATCAGCAACAGACATACCAATTAATTCCAAAGGATTAATTTCACTGCTATATTTTCCGTCAGCAGTGATCGGTGAATAAATTTCTAAATTATTTTTAATTCCAACTTCATAATCTTCTGGCCCACACCCAGGAGCACTGTGAACACAAGCTGTTCCATCTTCTAACGAAACAAAACCATCACCAATGATTGGTACTTGAAGATCTGTAATAAATGGATGATTAACCTTTTGCCCAATTAAAATCTCTGAGGCGAAAGCTTTAATTGTTTTTACGCTTGCCTCACCAATAATTCCTGCAACTTTTTCTACTAAATCTTTACCCAAAATAACAAGCTTGCCACTCATTTCAACCAGTGAGTACTGCGCACCAGGACGAAGCACAACCGCTCGATTCAATGGAAGCGTCCATGGAGTTGTCGTCCACACAAGCAAACTCACTTGCTTGCCATCAAACTCTGGAAAAAGATTTGAAGTTACAGATGTTGGCAATGGAAATTGAACATAGATCGATGGGTCTTTTCGTTCTGCGTACTCGATTTCAGCATTCGCTAAAACGGTCTGGCATGAAGCACACCAAGGAACTGTTTTTAATTTTTTTTGAATATAGCCTTGGCCAAAAAACTCTTTAAAGGCTCGTAAAATTGATGCTTCATAAGAAAAATCCATGGTAGTGTATGGCTTATCCCAATTCATCATCACACCAAGATTTTTAAACTCTTCTCGCTGAATATCAATCCACTTTTGAGCATATTTTCGACAAGCTTTTTTTAAATCTTGCGAAGATAATCCAGGGGTTTCTTGAGTAACTTTTAATTCGATAGGCAAACCATGACAATCCCAACCAGGAATTACCGGAACATGCTTTCCTGTCATGCGTTCAGCTTTAGTAATAATATCTTTTGAAATTTTATTGTACGCATGTCCTAGATGAATATTTCCATTGGCATACGGCGGACCATCATGAAGAATAAATTTTGTTTTTCCTTGGTTGTGAACAAATGTTTTTTCACTCAACTTTTCATCGTTCCATCTTTGCAGCATAATCGAATCGGAAATAGAAAACTGAGCCCGAATTGGAAAATCAGTTTTTGGAAGATTTAAAGTATCGCTATACTCATTTTTTTTCGTTTCATCACTCATGGAAAAATACCTCACGGCTCACATAAAAATATAATTTATATGAAAAAGGATACCAAAAACCTAACCTTTTACCAGAAAAGTCATAAACCATTGATTTCTTTATGGGTTATAAAATAACCTAAAATCAGTAATTTATAACCAAACCAAAGAAAGGCCCAAGACTATGAAAAAAAGAATACAAAAACATCTACTATAGCCTAAGTCATTAGGAGCTGCAGATCGATTGATGTATACTTAAGACACAAAAATTTAAAGGAGAAATGTGTCTATAATTTACAGTAATGATCTCAGAGAATTAGCACTAAAAAAAGTAGCTGCTTCAAAAAAACT
>JAPLIP010000004.1 GCA_026389065.1 Candidatus Dependentiae bacterium | reverse complement strand
GGGTAGAAAACAGACCGGCAATTTATTATGCAGCATTGGAAAACAACTACCAAATGTGCGAGTTGCTTTTAAAGGCTGGTGCAAATCCCAACCAACCTTCGGGGGAGGGACTTAATAGAACGCCTATTTGGAAAGCTATCTTTAATGAAAACTTTTTATTAGCTCAACTATTTATTAATTATGGAGCAGATATAAATCATAAAGACAATACAGATGTACACATATCAGCTTTTTGCATAGTTTGTCAAAGCTTGATTTGTCTAGAAGCTCTATTAGCTCTGAAAAAAAAAGATGGGTCTCGGGCTATTGACCTTAACGAAACAACCCAGGGCAGATCACCACTTGCGATAACCGTTCACAGCATGGATAAAGAACGCTTAGGGAGGGCTAAGATTTTATTACAGGCTGGCGTTGATGTAAATGGTCATAGCAAAGCATATGAAGAACACCCTACTCCAATTTGGCTTGCTGTACGAAGCAGAGACTTAAAAATGATACAACTACTTCTTGACCACGGTGCAGATGTTAACTTACGAAACTCTGAAAACAAAACTCTTTTAGGGCATGCCACTGATTTTATGTGTCCATCAGTTCTTGAAGAGATTTTAAGATGCAAGCCTAGAGATACTAACTTTATCTACCGATGCGGTAACTCTATTTTGTCTTTTCTTGCAACAGAGCAAATACTTCATGGCGAAATAGGGCTGCGCGCTATAAAAATGATGCTTGCCGCAGGGGCAACCCTTGAAGCCCAGCGCTTCTTAGACTCGCCAAATCAATATGATTTAATTATGTCATCACCTGATAAAAATCCCGCCGCCATAGAATTTCTTGAAGGGGCTTATTTATTAAAGCCAGGTCAATATGAAAAATTACATAGCTCTTTGTTTGGTCAAACTGTCCTGCATGCACTAGAACAAAGAAATCAACACCCAGATCAATTTTTAGCAATGATCGACGATGATCACTTAACGCCAACAGAGATGATCCCTACCCCAATAAAGCAAAATATAAAAAATAATTTTAAAAAAGATGCTTTAAATAAATGGATAACTGATTTTAATGAAAAATTAAAACAAAAAAAATTGGCACCCGAAAGTACCAATTTTTAATTTTTAATTAATCTGATCAATTTCGACCAAATAACATCAAACGAGCTATTAAATCGTCGACCTTAAGCGTTGAGGGATTGTCTTTACGGAATTGATATCTATCGAGTATGCGGATCGCAAGAAAGTCAATCATTTCTGGCATTTGCGGTTTATGCAGATCAAGCAAAGATGATTGATAAGCGTTAAATTCCTCTATCACTCGAGATAAATCAAGCTTGCATACTGGCTTTGTTGTCAAACTTTCTTTTGCTGCACAAACAGATACCAGTGAAACTAAAATAAATGATGATCTAATAAATAGCTTTTTCATAGATTACCCCAATTGAGATTATTATATATAAAAAAACCTACCACAAAAGGCTTTTTTTGAAAAGCGCCTGACCTCGTTTTATAGATATGAGACTGAATCATGCCGTTTTTCCTGACAGTTTCAATTCCTCAAAGTATCACATAGGGGTCGAATAACTCAAACGCTGATGGGGGTCTTTTTTGCTTTTATATCTCCACGCATTACCCAATCTGTTAATATGTTTTTTCTTTCCTCTTCTAGCAATGATCGACGATGACGAAATAGAATCAAAACAAATAATTCCAAGACCAATTAAGCAAAATATAAAAAAATAATTTTAAAAAAGATGCTTTAGATAAATGGATAGCTGATTTTAATGAGAAATTAAGACAAAAAAAAGAACTCCATTAAAAGAGCTTTTTTAATCTAAACCTTACTAAATTAGTTTACCGCAACGGCTTCATCTTGATCCGCAACCGGACGTAAAGACTCTTTTAGAAATTAGCGAACTCTTTGGTGTAAAAAAACATTTAATATCGCCGCAGTAAGCCTCTTGTCTTTACAGGAAGATCCAAAAGATTTGTTTCAGGATCAGGCTTTTTGGCCCCAGCAGCAATTAGTAATTCAACAAGCTTAATATTTCCATTTTTAGCGGCGCAATAAAGCGGTGTTTCGCCCTTAGAATTCTTAGCGTTTATATCTGTCTTCGCTTCGATGCAAGCAGATACTGCTTTCGCTCCTCCGAATTTAACAGCTCCATGAAGTGGCGTATCTAAATCATTAGATCTAGCATTCGGATTAGCTCCATGATTAGATAATAAAATTATTGCCGAATAAGCATTACTATCATTATGTGCTGCATAATGCAACGGAGTGTTTTGACTTGCATCACAAGCTTCTATTTTGGCATGATACACAAGCAAAAGCTCGATTTCTTTCGTTTTTCCAGCTATAGATGCACGATGCAATGGCGTAGCATTATTTTTATTGCATGCATTTGGATTCGCCCCAGCCCTTAAAAGAGCTTCCAGTACATTATATCTACCGTAATACGATGCTGCGTGGTGTGCAGGTGTGTAACCAACCTCATCTTTAGCTTCTATATCAAATCCTAAATCAATTAATGGCCTTATTAAGTCCATGTATCCATTTCTTGTTGCATAGTGCAGCACTGTTTCGACAGACTCTTTACCGTCTTTAGAGCCTGCCAGGTCTTTAAAAAAAATCTTAATAGCCTCGACATCCTTACGAATTACCATCTTTGTCAACGCCTTTTTTGCTTCTGCTCTTTCATCAACGGAACTGCAACAGCCTAACAATGCACCGCTTAAAGAGAGAAAAACAAATGGAAATAAAATTACTCTCAAGAACACCAATAAACTTTTCATAAATACCATAATTATTAAAAACTAAAAAACATACCTCACAGCCAAGAATACCCCTATAAATGCAAAAAACAACAATAGCATGGCAGAAAACTCATTTATTAGCTAAAAAAAGTAATTACTACCAAAACTAAACTATTTGATCAATGCATCAAGAAATAATGAATTTGACAAAAAAATTGGTACCCGAAAGTACCAATTTTTAATTTTTATTTAATCTGAAATTAACAAATCAACGAAGCTTGTTTTCCAGCCCTTAAAGCTTTTGGCTGAACTTGCTGTTGATAATGCTGTTGTTGATATGCAGGCTTTTCTTCGTGAGCAAATGATCCCATTTTTTGCATTATAGAATACACTGAAATAGCCAGCGTAAGCATATTTACAGCTGTTGAAATCTCACCAAAGCCATACTTTGCCAGTCCCCACCAACCATCATGCTGATGAGCTTGTTTTTCTGCTAGTGACATTGCTGGAGTCATAGACACTCTTAAGGCCTCTACACGGCTTCCAATAAAGCTTGCCGATTCAGCTGCAACGTTTTTTGTATCTAAACATTCTAATCTAAGGGCCTCAGCTTGCTCTACAACTTGCTGATTTGCTGCATACTGACCAATCCCAAAAGCAACACTCGTAAGAAGCGCTTTTGGCAAATTTGCCACAGACCATGAGCCTGCAATTTTAGCGGCAGCTATCGCTGCTGCAAATGATCCTTGAGCTTGTTGACAAGCGCCCATGAAAACCAGGGTCGCTAATAATAACTTTTTCATATAACCTCCATGTTTTATGATACTTTTTAGTTATAAATAGCATACCAGGTCAGCAAAAAGGCTCAAATGGTAGGGGTATTTTTTAGCTCTTCTAAATAAAAGATATAAAGCCCTGAAAAAAGAATTGTGAGCGCCAGCAGAGCGTTTCCAGTGACCGAATATCCCATCAGCGCAGCTCCATAAAAGAGCCCAAAGGCTGGCTCTAAAAATCCCGCAAAGGCTATAAACGTAGGCGAATATCTACCCAAAAGATAGACGTAGAGCATATAAGTTAAAAGACTCGAGGCTAAAAAAGCAGACATCAGAAGCGGAAATTCCGGCGAAAAGTTTAAAGAAAAAACCTCAAAACCATGAGCACATGCCACAAAAACAGCAGAAACAAGGCCTCCTACCAACATGGCAATCCCATTAATCAATTGAATCGGATGTGAAAACTCTTTTAAAAACTGTTTTAAAACAACCCATCCATATGAAAAAACAAGCATAGAAAGCAAAGATATTAGATTGCCCCACCATTGTAACTCTGGGTCGAGCAAATTTGACGAGCTATGCTCAGAAACTACCAATATTGGCACTAAGCCAATAAAACCAACCAAAAGTCCTATGACTTTTTTATAGGTTAAATATTCTTGACCCCTAAAATACTGAATAATAGCTGTTAAAAAAGGACCAGATGCAACTATAAAACATACAGTTACCGGATCTGCATATTGCATACTGTAAGAAAACCCACACATCACAAAAGCATGAATGAGAACTCCATAAGTGAGCAAAAGCAGCCATCCTCGAGAAGACAAAGAAAACTCCATGGTTTGCTTACGAAAGAAAAACCATGAGTAACTGAGCAAAATAGCGCTACTTCCCAAGGCTCTAAGCATTCCTACAAAAAATGGATATGGATTTGTTGCCATCAAAGAACTGTTGATAAAAGTCATAGCGGAGAATACCGCGTACAGTAAAATAATTAAAATCATAAAAAGAAACCTTCAAACCTAGAGTATATAGGCTAAAAGCAGGCCATACTCAATACAACTATAGTTTATCTCATAGATTGTATACTACCTACATAAATCACAAAAACTCAATGATTATAACAAACAAGTCTATTTTCCCACAGAGGCAAAAAGATTTCTCTTTTTATTCTGTATTTATTATTAAAAAAATAGTAATAATGAGTAAATTTTACTCATTGTAAAGGAGATATCATGATAAATTTTCTAAGCTTTCATAAAAACTATGTATTTTTTGCACTCTTTGCTTTTGCATCACAACCAATTATTCCATCTCACCAAAAAAAAGAACGTCCAATGGGATGGGGCACTATGATTTTTGGGCGCAACACAGATAGCGAAAGCCTCGAAGATAGTGAAAGCGACGATGGCCAAGAAACCTTGCCATGCACAAATGGAAAAAAAGGACAAGGATCAACCCAAGCAGACAGCTCTAAGCAAAAACCTTGGCAAATAAAAATTACCGATGCGGCTACGGCTAGCGCAAAACAAAGACCAGAGGAAATAGAAAAAGATTCACCATCTCTATCAAGCTGTAAAAACAATGACGGCTTTGAAATGATAGACGAGCCAATATCTCCAAACTTTTTACAAAGCCAACCAATACCAAAACAATCAAATCCATTTTTACAGTCAACTATTGGCATAAGAGAATCGTATTTAGACTACATGCGAAGAATTATTCTAACGGGACAACAAGAAGATGCTATGACTAAAGATGCAAATTATGGCGTCAACGCATCTCGCGCCCTTTTTGATTCTGTACAAAAATTAACCGAACTAAATTCTGCACAAGACTTATCAGCGATAGAGCTTTTAAAGTCACATAGAGCATCAATCGTATCTACTCATGGTGATTGCGACATGCTTATCCAAGCAGTTAATCAACGCTGCTCATTTTGCCAAAGCAAGCTTACCAACCAAGCACCAGAAGCATCAAAAAATCAAGTAACTGCGTGCACAGGCTGCACATACGGCAAAAAACACATTACCCCAAAACATATAGAAGACGGACAAAAAGCTTTGCGAGCAGCGCAGGTAGCTCATCTTAATCAGGTTGCAAAACTTCTTAAAAATGCAAACGATAGACAAGAAGCAATACATCAATTACGAGTAGAGCTTTACAAAGCTCATCCAACACCAGAACAAACAAGGGCTGTTTCTCCGCTGCATCGAATGGAACTGATACCAAATCCCAATAAAAATAACTAAACGAGCTTTTAAATAAAAAATCTGTGGTAGATCCTAAAAAGATGTATCACAGATTTTTATTAAGTACTTCAGAATAGAAAAAACTTTATATAATTCTTTACAAAGAGCAGTAAGATTAAATAACTTTTAAATATTGCAAAAGAATTATAAGGAAAATCACATGAAAAAATTAATTATTTCTCTGGCTATAATTGTCCCAACGTTGATATTTTCTGCTCCTAAAAAAAATAAATCTCAACGCCTACAACAAGACATAGCAAACGCAAGCATGATTCTTCAACCACAAGAAGAAATAGAAGTAAAAGAAGAAATAAGAAGTGGCGAAGAAAACCAAGCAGTTACTCAATCCCTAGAAAGTGCACAGCCGCAAAATTCTTTTCATGAAGTTGCCAACCAAGATGAAGTTACCGTTTTAATTCCAGAAACTCAAGCTCAAACAGCTGAGCACCAACACCTACAAACAAACTCTCAAGATCAATTTAAATCACCAAGCCCTGTGACTCCAAACCAAGATCTGGCAACAGTTCAATCTAGCCCACAAAGAAAACCATCCCCAAGGCCTTCAAGCCCTGAGCGGCCATTTCACTTAAAAAACTCCGAGTCATCAACAGGATCTTCATGGGACCAAGACTTTGATCCAAAGGACAATGACTCAAGCGAACAAGAAAAGATAAAACGTAAAAAATATACCGTTACAAAACTGACTCATCAAAAAAGTACCGTTTCTACGGTCATAGAGTCGCTTCCAGATTCTATACAACAAGCGGCCGTTGCAATGTTTAATCCCATGAGCGCAGAAGAAGCAATTACAAAAAAATACTTTGAAAACATTCAACAAATTGTCGAGGAACGGTCAATGCCTCTTCCTGATTATCTAAAAAGTATTAACCCACTCGATAATGGAGAGGATGAAAGACAGCTAAGCGGAGCTGTTCATGAAGCAATAAGCCAAAATCACCCTGTGGTAAGCACGCTTCTTTTTCAGATGCAGGAACATCGTTTATTTTCACTCGTAACAACACCAACACAACAAAAAATAAAAGAACATCTCGAGACTCAACAAAAGCTTAACAAGCGCAGCTTTAAAGCGACCATGGCTTCATTTTTAGAATCATTTAATAAAAATAAAATAACACTCGATGCTTTATCACTCGATGCTTTATCCAATAATGTTTTACCAGAACCAAAAACGATTTTACAAAGCTATGAAGATATCTCGGGAAAATCTAAACAAACATTACATGAGCTTACAAAATTTGCCACGCAAACTGCCTCAACAGAAGATAAAAAATCCTCCTTTGCACCTCGCATGGACTGATTTAAAAGAAATACTATGGAGTTAGAAACAAATTTCATACATCATTAAGCTAAGCCTAATGACATTTTTTAAGCTAGCTGAAAACCAATCTAGAACACGACTCTTGTTTTCAGTCAGAATATTTTATATTCACCTAGTCTGACATAATACAAAAGCTTACAATAAGCACATATCTTTAGAATTTTCAGAAGGAGAAAATAAACAACCATGCTTTTAAGAGAGTAGTAAAAAGCAGATTGTAACAAATTACTTTTTACGATTAGGAACATTTAATGATACAATATACCTACCTTACACTTAAATATCATCTAACAAACAACAATCTAAGAGCTATTATTCTTATGCTCTTGTGTTTTTCAAATTTTTCATTCATTCAGGCAAGCGGATTTGATGGCGACACATTAGTTACAACCTCAAGCGGGCGACTAAAAGCCATAAAAGACTTAAGAGTCGGAGATGACGTTATTTGCTATAATAGCAACCTTGAACAAGAAACAAACACAATAAAAGGCGTCTGCGCTTTTATTGTAGAGGCAACAATGACTATTACAACGAAAGACAATATTTCAATGGTCACAGGATTGATGGAGCGCTTCTATCTTCCTGCAGAAAACCAATGGGTCTGCGCAAAAGATCTAAAGGAAAGCGACTGTCTTTTAAATGAAAACTTAGATTATGTTGCTATAACAAATGTGACCAAAAATCAAAACAAAGATGTCATGTTCATTATCTATGTTGATAATCAGCATAATTTTTTAGCATCTCAGGGAAAATATATAGTTCATAATGGAGCTATTGGCGCTGCAGTAGGAGTTATTGCTGGAGCAAGTGCCGTTCAAGGTGTTTACTGGGGGTTTACTGGCTTTCTTGGAACAATATCTGGCCCAGCTGCTCCAGTAGTGGTAGGAGTTTGGTGTTTTTGGACAGCAGCTCCTTTGGCGTTTGCTACAAAAGTAGGTGCCCTAACAGGTGGCATAACCCTTGCGACATTAACTGGCCCCGTATAAACAACAAGGATTTATAATGTACACATGGTATATGCTGTATGCGATGGCAATGATTGCAGTCGCTATATCTTATTATATAAAAGTTCATATTTTAGGACATAAATTATGAATCAGAATATGCACACATGGATTGCAACAGCGCTGGGTGTAATAACAGTAAAATTTATTATTCAGTGGCATAATTTCAATAAAATTGAAAATGATTTCGACTTATTAATATATATTGTTGACGTAGCCGGAACAATTATATTTTTGGCAGCGT
>JAPLIP010000003.1:840-4257 GCA_026389065.1 Candidatus Dependentiae bacterium | reverse complement strand
GATCATTACTGTAAATTATAGACACATTTCTCCTTTAAATTTTTGTGTCTTAAGTATACATCAATCGATCTGCAGCTCCTAATGACTTAGGCTATACTCTTCCTTTTTAAACAACTTTTTGTTTTTAAAAATGTTATGGCTCAACTAACTTATCCATAAATATGGTCAATAAAAAAGACCCCTTTAAAAGGAGCCTATGTTTTATTTTTTATATTCTGTTGTTTTTATAATCTGGTGGAGAGAGAGGGATTCGAACCCTCGCGCCCTATTTCTAGAGCTCTCACTTAGCAGGCGAGCACTTTTAACCACTCAGTCATCTCTCCACATAAAATTCAACAAAATTTCAAACATTTAAATTTCAAATAAATTTACTTTTTAATAATACTGTTTTTCGTGATTTTTACAAGTGAAAGATCTCAATTTATGCCAATTTGTGATAGCTTGTCTTCATATTCGAGTAAAGAGGCTCAAAGGATTTTATGGCTTTAATAATAGAAATAAAAGTAGTCCCTCAGTCAGGAAAGCATGCACTATGCTTAGATAAATCGGGCATTCTCAAATGCTTTGTAAAAGCAGCTCCAGAAGACGGCAAAGCTAACAAAGAGGTAGTAGAGGTTGTAAGCGGCGCCATAGGCATTGCTAAAAAATTTGTTGAAATTATATCTGGATTAACATCTCGCAAAAAGAAGCTCGCAATCGATATTGATCTAACCTATGAACAGTTTTTAATAAAAATTGGATGTAGCGTACAGAAAAAAATGTTTTAATTGACGATTCTGCTGTTTTCTCGTACACTTTTGATATATATTTATTTGAAATTTATGTGCCAAGGTGGCGAAATTGGTAGACGCACGGGACTCAAAATCCCGCGATGGCGACATTGTGTCGGTTCGAGTCCGACTCTTGGCACCATTTATTTTTTCAAACAAGGTTGCCAAGGCAACCGTTCTCTTAGAAATTCTTTTCTAAAATTAATGCGCCCGTAGCTCAGCTGGATAGAGCGTCAGACTACGAATCTGAAGGTCAGAGGTTCGACCCCTCTCGGGCGCACCAGCTTTCGCCAAGGCTTCAGCTGGCACGGCCATAACTGAATGCCCAAAGCAAAAATCGAAGAAATAAACCGAATCCTTAAAAGCGAAAGCTGTCCGCCGTAGTAAATGAGCGAAAGCGAAATACGTAGGCTGGGCGATAAAAATAAAAAGTCATAAATATCATGTATTATGTGTACCTTATTCGATCTATCAATTCTCCAGATAAAAAATATATAGGCTTTACTGATAATTTTGCAGAAAGATTAAAAACTCATAATGCATGAAGCTCACCTCATACTAAGCCACATATACCTTGGAAAATAGAAATATTAATTGGCTTTGATGATAAACTAAAAGCTGCTGCCTTTGAAAAATATCTAAAATCTGGGGCAGGTAGAGCATTTGCTCAAAAAAGATTTTGGTAACTTCAGGGCTCAGAAAAAACGATCATTTTTTTCATACACGTTATAGAAAATCTTTAAACGCTAGCGATATTCCGCTAGCATCGGAAAAAATGAATGGCAGGCCATTAAAGGTAGCTTATAAGCTGAGCGCAACAAAAAGTGGATTTTATTTTGAATTGATAATTTATCTTACAGCTTTGTCGTTGCCGCCAACATAGCCAAGAGCGTGATTTGTAGCCACATAAGAATTCTCTTTGATTTTATAAGTAAAAAGGCAGATGACTGCTTGCAACACAACTAAAAGCGTCATCAAAAGTATTAACATGTTGCGCTTGCTATCGCTCAAACAATTATTTATAGGGTCCATAGATTTCCTTTTCAAAGTTTAACAATAATATATCATTACTTTTGGACGGCATAATATCATTAAACTCAAACTCAAGCGTTTCTATTAACACTCATGACAGAGTTCGTCCGTATTGCACCTGGTGATTTAATCCGACCTTCATTTTGCATAAAATCATTAATTAATTTCACAAACTGTTTTTGAACTTCTATGTCATTTTTAAAATCAAGACATGCATTTAAAGTCAAAACTGGTATTTCTTCATCATCAGACCACTGTTTTGACACAAGCCAATTTTCATGTCGATCATGCAAAGTTTGTAAGTATTCCAACGAAACGACACCTTCCTCAGCTCGCGCACGAGCTTTCATCCTGTTGTGACAAACTTCTGGAGTAGTGTGCAAATAAATAACCCCTCTAGGCTTTGGCATTTGTTTGTTAAACCAGTCCCAAGAGTTAATATACATCGCCTGCTCTAAGTCATTAAGCATTCCAGCCGCCGCTAAATTCTTGAAAAAGCAATATTTTCCAGAGAATAAAGAACGCTCCATAAAATAAATATTAGAAGTAGGACGTACAAAATTTTGAAACTGTTGAACAACCGTCATCATTACATAAGATAACATCGAATAGGCCCATCGCTTAGTATCTTTATAAAAAGCATCCAATAAATTGTGTCCTTGTATGTTTTGCCATTTATCACATGGTTCAGGAATGCAGACAGCTTGAGGGAAATAGTTTGATAACATTTGCAAAAAGGTAGACTTACCAGCACCAATATTGCCCTCTATTAAGAATAATTGCTGCTGAGCTTGGTCCCCGCTCATCAAATCAGGCATGCTTGTCTCAAACTGTCGACCAACTGTTGACACTGCGCCAGCTCCCAAAGCTCGACCAACCTGAACTCCCGTTCGAGAGGTCACTTGCCTCATACCCATAGCCTGGCTGCTTACCAGAAAACTGAGAGCACATAATAGATATTTTTGATTTGTAGCCATAAGACTTCCCTTTATTTTTTTATTCCCCCATGGAGACCTATATTTCTACCCTAACAAAAGCGCTCAACTAAAAACAATGGTTTATACCCTGTCTTCGCTTTTAGCTACGTCAGGCTACGCCCCTAAAGGCACAAAATTAAAAAAATCACTCTGCTCAAAGAAGAAAGACTATCCGATCGAAGCCGTAAGTCGAAGACGGACCCCGTGAAAAAACGCCTTTCCAGAGGCAAAAATACTTAGGTTTTTACTTAAGAAAAATATAAAAACAAATATAGATAAAAGGGATAACCCGCAATAAAAAAACTGGTAACTAAAATGATTACTTTAAGCCCAGCACGGCTGGATTATAGCCACAGATGGGCAAAAAACAGCCTGTGCTAATTCGTACATAAATGTATAAATTAGCACAGGCTGTTTTTTGCAACAAGAGTTCTTATTAAATTCAAACCAAGAGCCAATGGTGAGTATTTTTACCCACAATTGGCTCTTGGTTTGAATTTAGTTTCGCATACAACACAAATGTCTTTATCTATAGATTTACATTAAAATGCTAACATATTTTATCATTATTCTACAATAATTTACTCGCGATACTTAAAATCATCTCTCTCTTTTGGCCCTACAGCACGGTCTCTTTT
>JAPLIP010000003.1:0-820 GCA_026389065.1 Candidatus Dependentiae bacterium | reverse complement strand
TGAGGCCATGAAGAACTCATGCCTAGCATTTAATTCTTGAGCTAGGTAGTTAATTTTATTATTTAGATCTACCATTCTTTGAAAATTTTCTGTTGTATTATTGCCAGCTTTTACATTCTTTATGTCTTCTATGGCTTTCTGAAGATCATTCATCCTTGCTTGGTAAATTTTGTTAGATTGATGCATATTAGTGTGTATATCTACTCTATTCTGATCTCTGAAATCATTCCTTTCCATAACAGGTTCATACTTATTAATCTTATAACTATCAAAAGGGAATTTCAGATCTTCAGGATTAGTATCTTCTTCATTTAATACTGTTGATGCTGGATTAGACGGGCTGCTAAAATAAGACGATGCTTTAGATCCGACTCCTTGTAGATATTGTCCCAGAGACGTTGTACCAGCTCGACCAAGCTGAGTGCTAGTTTTTTTCATACCCACAGCCTGACTGCTTACCAGCAGACTGAGTACGCAAAATAGATATTTTTGATTTGTAGACATTGCATGTTCCCTTTATTTTTTATCCCCCCATGGAGACCTATATTTCTACCCTAACAAAAGCGCTCAACCAAAAACAATGGTTTACCCCCCCCCCCTGAAAAAATGCTTTTCCAGAGCCAAAAACGCTCAGCTTTTACTTAAGAAATGAAAAAGCCGCGGTCACATATTTCTATGCACCACGGCTTTTTGAACTATTTTTTATCTTGCCTTACCACTTAGTTTGCATACACTAAAAATATTGATTTTTATTAAAAACTAAGGACAGATTATGTTTTCAAAAAAACAATCACTTCTGGCAACAAGCTTGCTATTTTTA
>JAPLIP010000002.1 GCA_026389065.1 Candidatus Dependentiae bacterium | reverse complement strand
TAGACTCAACCGCGACAAGCAGCAGCGCATTTAATACAAATAGCCCTGTTGTGATAAAAACAATTTTACAATTAAATAGTTCCGGCACAGTAACAGGCTTGGTCTTATAAATTGACTTAACTATATTTTATTGCTGTATCCTGTGGTTACAGGCTTCGCGTAAAGCTTCGCCGGACATAACAAGCCACAGGAAATAAGAGAGTGGAGCTCATATGAAAAAACTATTTTACTTTTTAAGCATTTTTATGCTCAATGTTTTTATCCCCGCAAAATTGATACATTCTGATTTTAAAGCATACCAAACAGCGCAAAATCAATGGCAACAACAAATATCAAAAAATGGATCATCTCAAAATCAATCAGAAACGGTACAGGCCACAAGCAATAATTGCCCCGCTTGTTCGTCAAGCATTACATCAAAAAGCATTATTCCACCACTTAAAATAAGCATTCAAGACTCAAGCGGAAACATTTTATTTGTCTCATCTTTGATTCCTAATTCAAATTTTACGGTAGATAATGCAATCTTAACCGTGAACATATTTCCACCCTCAAACCCAAGCTTGTCAAGCGATGCCTCTTTTTATGTAATGACCACATTAAAAACTATTCATGGGTCTATTTTGCAAAAACAAATAAATCCAATGCCATCATTTCAAGGGTCAGTTAATCCTTTAACCTTTGACTCTTTGCCAGCATCAATTTCTATTTATTCAAGCTTGCCTGTTGCAACAAACAGCCAAGGATCAAATGCCACTCAATCTGGAATGGTAAAGCTGGTAACTTCAACATTTCTTCCATCTGATATGAACAAATATTCACTGCTGCAAAACCAACAACTTTTTAATCTTTTGTGCCCAATATCTCAAGAGTTTTTAATTCAACAACAGCCGGGAAATATGCAAATTACCAACACCTCTGGCACTCTTCAATGCGCAAACAACAATACGATAATTTCACTTCCAACTTCAGCGCCAACAACTGGTGAAGGCATTGCGCCTCTTGCATTTTCTATATCCGATGGCAGCACTATTTCAACTTTACAATTTACCGGAATTCATTTTAATTCATCAGACTTAGCACAAGGTCTTTACGCAACGATTCATATATTTCCTCCATCAACAAACAATGACCAAGGAGGCTACTTTTTAGTTGCGACTATAAAAACAGTTGATGGACTAAAATTAAGAAAACAAACTTTAAGCAACGTACAATTTAACGCGATTCCATCATCAGTTTTAGTAACTTCTGGCGTAAAAAACTCAAACCCAGTTTTAAGCTATAACTTTTTAGATATTAATCTGGCAAGCCAATCAATTTTTAATACCCAAAGCCCTGTGATTCTAAAAATGCTTATCTTGCAAGCTTCACCAGGAAAGACAACCGCTTTAATTTTATAGAAAGCGACCTGGTGCTTTTGTTGCAAACATGATATTCTAGACAAGAATAAAAGTATCGTTTCACGTTGATCTAAAAAATTAAAAATATGAATATAAAAGTCGGATTAGTTGGTTTACCAAACGTTGGAAAATCAACATTATTTAATGCCCTTACAAACTCTTCAGTTCCTGCAGAAAATTACCCTTTTTGCACGATTGATCCACACGTTGCAATCACCCATGTTCCAGATAAACGCATGGATGTTTTACAAGTAGCTTTCAACTCAAAAAAACAAGTCCCATCATCAATTTCTTTTGTTGATATTGCCGGCCTGGTAAAAGGTGCCGCAGAGGGACAAGGACTTGGAAATCAATTTCTAAGTAACATTCGTGAAGTAAATTTAATCTTGCATGTTTTGCGCTGCTTTGAAGATCCTTTAATTATTCGAGATCAAGGACCTATCGACCCTGTGAGCGATTATGAAACAATTTTAAATGAACTTATGCTCAAAGACCTTGAAAGCATTGAAAAACGATTGGAAAAAATTCCATCAGTTCTAAAACATCACAGCACTCCTCCTCAAGAAAAAAAAGATCTTGCAGAAGAAATGGAGCTTTTAAAAAATATAACTGCCGCTATCGACAAGCTCGATGCGCCTAAAATCAGAGCACTTATCACTGCATCAAAAATTGAAACAGTTCCATTATTAAGTTCAAAAAACTTTATGATTGTTGCAAATGTTTCTGAAAACGATGTTGAAAATCCTGAAAAAAATGTCCACGTTCAAAAAGTAATTGAAACTTTTGGAAAAGATCGCGTTGTTCCTGTTTGCGTCAGAATTGAATCAGAACTTTCAGGCCTTGAAGGCGATGAAAAGCAAGAAATGATGGACATGCTTGGTATTAAAACTCCAACGCTTAACACCCTGATCGAAAAAAGTTTTGAAAACCTTGGTCTCATTACATTTTTCACATGCGGCCCTCAAGAAATTCATTCATGGCCAATTGTAAAAGGAATCAACATTCGTACAGCAGCTGGAGAAATCCATTCAGATTTGCAACGAGGATTCATTTGCGCAGAAGTTTTCAACTACCAAGACATTGTTAATACCCCACTGTCAAAACTTAAAGACGTTGGCAAAATTCGCACAGAGGGCAAAGAATACATAGTTGCCAATGGCGATGTTATTGTCGTAAAATTTAACGTGTAGCAATTAAAACTTAAACGAAAGGAATTTTTTATTATGAATATTTTTGCAGTATCTAAAAACATAATTAATCAAATGCCAACTTTTGCATTGCCTCTTTTTTATAAATTCTCTTTTTGCTTTATAACCTTTGTTGCAACACGAATGGTTATTTCAGGAGTAACACCATTTATCCAGGATTTATGCAAAAAAAATGAACTTGATTATCACTCTTGTCACGTTTTAAATAAATTAGTTAGATATATTTTAATTGTTTTTGGAACAACTGTTGCACTACAAAACATTGGCGTAGAAGTTTCTATGCTCATTGCAACCTTTGGTATCACCGGTATCGTTTTAAGCTACGGCATGAAAGATATCGTTGCCAATTTTATTGCTGGCATTTTAGTGATGGGATACAAACACATCAAAATAAATGACTACATTAAAATTGATGGGCATGAAGGAAAAGTTGTCGATATTAACTTACGATACGCAACATTACAGTCTGATGACATGATGGTTTTTGTACCAAACATTGTTTTATACACTCAATCAGTTGCTGTTTTAAATAGAAAATAATTCTAAATTAAATAAAAAAGGGCTGCAGCATTTAATAAATGCTGCAGCCCTTTTTTATTTAAACTACCGACATCAAAGCAAGAAGCTCTTTCAAGCTTGCCGTATCATCACACTGCCCAACTGCAGAATTAACTGAATTTTTAAAACAGGTTTCTAAATGATCTGGCCATGACTCAATCTGTTTTAAAAAATCTTTCATTCCCTGCAAATCATGATCTTTTGCCATTTTTTTAACTAATTTTTCCGACTCATCTAAAATTTGTTTCATTTCTGATACATGTTGAGCCGACCTAATGTTGTTATCAAATTTTAAATATGGTTTTAATGTTTCATGGTTTAAAGATTGAAGCAGCTGCTTTGACGCAAACGCTGTTTTTTTTATAGCTTTTTCTAGCATTGCAGCTTGTGATTCGTTGACAAATTCAAATCGAGATCTTTGTTTATCGAATCTATCTTGCCTTTCTTTGTGCGCATCCGATAAATATGCCGACTCCCAAGCTTGATAAAAATCATCTTTTTGAACGGGAACTCTGTCGATTGAAAAATCCTCATGAATATTGCCCATATCATTTGTCTGGCTATGGGCAAACTCCTTGCCGCCGAGTAACTCTACATCAGTAGAAACTGATTTGTGTGAAACATAACGAGCACAAACATATGATCCTGATGCACAAAACAATGCAAAAACTAGTATTTTTTTCATAAAACCCCTTTGAAATTAATTTGGTAAAAATAGTTGAATGCCAGAATTAATCTAGCAAAAACTATAAAAAATGGTAAGAGATCATCCATAGATCAAACAAAAAATGTATGATATAGTTATAAACACAATTGGCTTTTTTGTTACCTTGGTAAATGGAAAAAAACATGTCAGAAAATAGAATTAAACGCGGAAAAGCATTTTTTTCGATATCTGCAGTATCTAAAATGTTCTCTGTGCATCAGCAAACGGTTCGGCTTTATGAAAAAGAAGGCTTTATCCAACCAAAAAGATCTGATGGCAACACAAGAATGTTTTCAGAAGAAGATGTTGAAAAGCTAGAAGAAATCATTCATCTTACTCATCAGCTTGGTATAAATTTAGCTGGCGTAGAAATGATACTAGAACTCCAAAAAAAGATTAAAAAAATGCAAACGGATATGAATAAGCTTTTTGCAACCACACAACAAGAACTTTCGCTAGAAACAAACAACAGAAAATCTCTTATTAAAAATTATTCTGATAAGCTTAAGGCTAAAAAAAATAACCCATCTGAATTTGCCACTGAAAAACCAGTATTCAAACAAACAAATTCATCATTTAAAGAGTGGGATATAGACTACGAAGAATAAGCTCATATAAAGTCAGTAACAGCAAAAAAATATACTTCTATTGCGACAAATATGTTCAACTAATTTAGAAAGGAAGATTTTATGAAACATGATACTTTTTTTGAAGATGATCAATTTGTAATTTCATATGAATTACTTCATGTTCTACATTGGCTTTTGAAACATGAAGAAGCTGAAATGTCTAGACTTATTACTCAAGCATTTATAAAAGGCTGCGAAGACAAAATACATCAACAAGACGTCTACGCAAAGATTCAACATTCAGACGAATTGCAAAACAGCGTTGTTAATTTTTTTAGTTTTTTAGAAGAACATATTGCAGCCATTTCGAACTCCGAAAACAATAGAAAAATTATGGATCAAAATATTATCAAAGCTCTTGATCATATTGATCCAAAAAGATTCGATTATGAAACCATTAAATCAACCGTTCTTGCAACTGCTGAAAAAATTAATCCAAAAAGCAAAACAAGCCCCAAAGATCTTTTCTTAAAAGAACTTTTAAGGCAATGGAATCCTAAAAAAGAGAAATCTAACACGACTTATTCAAACTAAATTTCGACATAAAAAAGCAAGCGGCATTCAATTTTAGAATGCCGCTTGCTTTTTTTACTTAATTCTTTATTGGGGCTAGCGCAACCTCATGATGAGTACCTTTTCGATTCATCACAACCTGTTCATTTTCTGGAAGAATTGTATTAATAAACGTTATAAATTTTTCTCTTCTTGGAAAATTACTACCCAAGCTCTCATCTTTCACATTACCAATAATTTTATCTAAAACATCAGCTCTTTGCTTTCCATCAAGGTCTTTCAAAGCATTTTTAATATTTATTTTATCTTCAAGGCTTAAAGATTTATTGGCATCATTTTTTTCCACAATGCTTTTTATTGAATCTGCAGCCCTTCCAACATCACCAAAGCCAAAGGAACTCATAATTTTTCGATACCAACTTTTTTCAACAGTCGAAAGCTTACTTTTTGAAGCGTTTTCCAGTTGTTTATTTTGCTGATCGGCTAAGGCAGTTTGTTTTTTTCCCAGCTCAGTACTAGATTGATCGTTATATTCTTTGTTATCAATGCTATTAAACTCACTCAGCATAAGCTCAGCACTATTCTCTTCTGGTCGTCCATTAAAATTAACATTATGAACAATCCCAACATCCTTGCGGCTAAAAAGCTTTTCACTAAGATCTGACTTACGGCGTTGTAGATCATGAAAGTTGAATTCAGCAGTCTTTTCTTCAGGAGAACCTTTAAGTGCTTTTTGCTTAAGTTTAGTGTTTTCAAGCTCTTCTTCTCTCATACGCTCTAAAGTATTCCGGTTCTCAGCTATCTTAGAAGCCCTGCTTTTATATTCTGCCTGACGCTTTTCATGCTCTGCATTCAAATCTGCCAATTCTTTAGCGTTGCGAGTTTTCATCTCAGCAAAACTTTCTACCCGAGCAGATCCATCCATTGCGCTCAAGGCTGGAGCCTGAGAAACAAAAGCTGACACTAAAAATAGATAATTTATCGACTTCATACATAGTTCCTTTTTTAAGATATAAAATTCAATTTTAAGATTGAGCTTTCATAATTGAAATCCCATCTTTGCCAACAGATACTTTTTCATTTTTTGGAAGCATTTTATTGAGCGCTTTAATAATAAGTTCTGATTTTTCTACGTGATATTTATTTTCTGGATTGTGCAAATAACTACTTATGACATCAAGTCTTTGAGTAGCAGAAAGATCTTTTAGCGCCAAAAGAATTGTAGTCGCATTCAAGCCCTCCCGAGTAAGTACATTCTTAGCATTCGCAACAGGACCATTACTATAAAAATAATCATTAATCCAATCTGAAGCTCTTTGTGTTAAACTTTTCTTAACTGTCGGCAGCTTGTCCTTTTCGTCAACAAATGAAGCCTTATCCAGAGTTATCAAAGATTTTTTATTTTCCCATTCAACTCTTTGCTTAGCTCTTAATTCATTCCACTGATCATTATGACGATTTGAAAGGTGCTCCAAATTAATAGGTAAATTTATTGTCCCATTCACTGTTTTTTGAGCATCTCGCCCCAAAACTTCAGTTCTAAATTTATTAACATCATCAGCAATGCCATTATAATTATTATCTTGATCAAAGTTGGTTTTAATACGATTGTATCTATCGCGCTCAGCCTGTTGTCTAGCTAGCAAATCGTTATCTTGATCATTAAAACGTTCTTTCATATCTGCAAAGATGTCTTCTGTCGGAGCTTCATGCATTGCACTCAAGGTAGGAGCCTGAGACATAAAAGCTGAAAGTAAAAATAGATAATT
>JAPLIP010000001.1 GCA_026389065.1 Candidatus Dependentiae bacterium | reverse complement strand
AAGTATCCGTGTGGGCCTTTGGGTGGTGGGCTACAAGTTATAGTTCCGCAGTCTTTTCCAGGGCTATGCTGACTGATTGGGTAATTGTGAATTGATGGTGGATTTTTTATGATGTTTGTTTGAATGCTTAAAGACGCTATTAGTTCGTTTAAATTTGATGCATTGCTTGAAATTGCTTTAGAGTGTGCAACTTTTTGAGACGAGAGGTGATAGCAAGTTTCTCTTGGCTTGTTCTGAGTTCGTAAATCTGGGCATGTGCTATGAGCAATTAAAACAGGGTTGGCTTGGGCTTGATTTGGCAAATTTTGAATAAATATTTTGTCACTACCTATTTCGCATGATTTATTGCCATCTGGTGTTTTAATAAAGGCTTGGCTTTTCCAGCCTTGATTTGTTTCTTGTGAGCATGTGCGCATTCCTAGCGCAACAAGTCCAATAATGCATGCTTGCCAAAAGGCTTCAAATGTTACTACTCCACAGCCCCATGCAATTGAAAATCCGATGGTAAACTGTAAAAAATTGTGTACCACCACATCATGATTTCCAACACAGAAAGTATGAGTATCTTTTAATCTGATATCAAAAACTTCTATGGGGTCATATATTTTTTGAGAAGAAGAAATATATTTGATCGTGTTTAATCCAGAAAGGATAGGCGTATTTTTTTGTAGATGCTTAGCCTTGATCCATCTGTTTTCTATTGGATTATAGAACTTTTGTCCGGTGACTGAAATTATTAATTCACCATCAAACTTTTGTCCGGTGACTGAAATTATTAATTCACCATCAATTTCAATGATCATGTACTTATGCCAGGTGTATGATGCTGTTTGAACAATTGATGTTATGGTGCAGTTGCCGTCAGGTTTAACGGCAAAAGCTAAATCACCTATGCAGAGTTGTTCAATTGGTTTATATCCACCAGGTATTTTAATTTGAGTTCCTGCTGGAAACCCAGAAAACATAAGCGAAGATGCTGTGAAAATTAAAGCGTATAAAATTATTTTGAGATTCATAAATTTTACTTTTTAAGATCCGCAAGGACAACCGGTTTTGCCTTCTTTTGCACAATGCAGACAACCCAGGCCTGTGCATCTTATTTTTTCGTCATTTGCTTTGACAACTTCAATAAGCTCATCAATTTGCTTGAGCCACTGCTGCGCAGTTTCTTTTGATATGGTTCGAATTAAAAGAGGCTTGTAGGTCTTCATCCACTCTGAATATTTCACAAAAGTTTCTCCTGCTTCTGGTTTGTCAAAGAACCATGGATAAATTGGTGTTGTTTCCAAAAAAATATTTCCGTGTTGGTCGTTGTATAGCCATGATGCTGGATTAAAATCAAATAGTTTGTATTTACTACCTATCCAGTATTTATTTCCTTCATCGCTTTCTTTGTAAATTAAATTTTTACGATTATTGTTTTTGTAATATTGAGAGAGATAGAAGCCTAAACTTTTTTGAATAGATGGATCTAGTTGTAGATTATTATTTAAGGCTTGCGATATAAGTTCTCTAAAATTATAAATTCCTGCAATAAAATTATCATACAATAAAATATATGTTTTAAGGTTTTGGGTATATTCAATTTTTATCCAGCTTAAAATATATGTATTTTCTAGGTTGATTTCTGAGGTGTATATATTTATACAATTATTTGTAGCTTTGTTTAAATTTAATTGAGCTATTTTGGCTGAGTATTTTTCTTTATTTTGGTCTAAAAAGTTGCTCATATTATTCCTTCATGTCCTTTTTTATTTTTCCTTTGTTCCCGGTTGTCATACCATATTGTTTTAAAGCTTTTTTCATTGAGTCTGATAATCGTTCATCTTTCATTCCATCCCATGGTCGATAGTGTCCATGATAAACTCCTGGAGATGTTTGATCAAAAACAATATATTTACCTCCATATGCGACGACTCGTCGACTTGAATCAGGAACATTCACAGAACCATCCAGTGCTTTTTGTCCATCTTCCCAGGTTGGGCCTGCGCTTGCTTGGCCACTTTGGTGAGCTCTGTGCTTTTCTGATGGAATAAAGTATCCGTGTGGGCCTTTGGGTGGTGGGCTACAAGTTATAGTTCCGCAGTCTTTTCCAGGGCTATGCTGACTGATTGGGTAATTGTGAATTGATGGTGGATTTTTTATGATGTTTGTTT